>JBEKVL010000296.1:0-7579 GCA_049514055.1 Tepidisphaeraceae bacterium
CGGTGGTCGATGAGCGCTCCGTGGCACTGCAGCGGGACGGGGCTCTGCGGGCAAGACGCCCGGCCGTCGTGCTCGCGCACGACGACGAGAGCAACCGTTCGGAGATGCTGCCGCTGGTGCAGCCCCTTCACGATGCCGGGTTCGTCGTTCTGGTTGCCGGGTTGCGGACTTCTGGCGCTACAAATGTGGGTGGAACCTTCGGCCTGCGCGAGGGAGCCGATATTCAGGCGGCCGTCGAACTGCTCCGCCGCCGGCCGGGCGTGGACCCGGCGCGCATTGCCGTGGTCGGCATCGGCACCGGCGCCAATGCCGCCATTCTGGCGGCCGAGGCCGACCCGACGATCGCCGCTCTGGTGCTCGACCGTCCCACGCGCAATGCCGGGCGGCTGATGATCGAGCGGCTGGTGCCTCCCAAACCATGGCTCGCCTGGCTCACGCCGCTCTGCAGGTGGGGCTTTGAACTGGCGTATGGCGTGGACGCCGGGGACCTGGGCCTCGACCGGCACCACGCGCTGCTGACCTCCAGGCCCGTCCTGGTCTTCGATGAATCCACCGGCGCCAGCCCCACCTCGCAATCCAGCGGCATCGGCCGCATCGTGGCGTTTCTGCGGAAGCACCTGGACGACAATACGCAGTCCGGAGTAGACCATAAGTAGCTACATGCCACCCTTGATCCCCGCCGCCAGGATCTCGCCCAGGACCGCGTCGCCCAGTGTCACCGGGTTGTACCTCATGCTGCTGGCCCGTTTGGCCAGTTGGACCATCTCGGGAACATGTCGCAGCTCCATGCCGTAACGGCTCAGCGGCGGGATGCGCAGATCAACCAGAAGACCGGCGGTGAATTGCCCGGGGTCTGCGCCCAGGCGGCGGCCGATCGCGTGGTAACGGGCCAGCAGGGGCGCCTTGGCCGGATCCTGCCGGGCGGCGGCCATGTTGGCCCAGATGACCTGCGGCAGCAGCGCCGCGCAGACCACGCCGTGCGGCACCGGAAAATTGGCACCCACCGGCGCGGCGAACCCATGCACCGCGCCCAGCCCGGCGTTGGTCAGGGCGATGCCCGAGAACAGGGCGGCCAGCGCCATGTCGGAGCGGGCCGCGATGTCGCCCGGGCTGGTGTACGCGGTGCGGAGCGAGCGTCCCGCGAGTTCGACGCCGTCGAGGGCGATCGCGTCGGTCATCGGGCTGGCGCCGCTGGAGGTGTACGCCTCGATGCACTGGCACAGCGCATCCATGCCCGAGGCGGCGGTGACTTCCGGGGGAACGGTGACGTGCAGTTCGGGGTCAACCAGAATGAAACGCGGCAACAGGTGCTCGCTGCGCATGGACGCTTTGAACTGCTTCTCGGGGACCGCGATCACGGCGTTGCGCGTGGCCTCGGCGCCCGTGCCGGCCGTCGTGGGGATGGCGATCCACGGCGCTGCCGGGCGGACGACCTTGGCGCCCGTGCCCACGATTTCCAGGTAGTCCACCACGGACCCCGGATGGGTCAGCAGTCCCGCGACCGCCTTGGCCGTGTCGATCGCGCTGCCGCCGCCCAGGCCGATCAGGCAGTCGCGGCCGGTATTGCGGGCCAGTTGCGTGGCCGCGTCCACGTCGGCCGCCTTGGGCTCGCCGGTCTGCAGGAACGTGACGCTCGCCGCGGGCAGGATTGATGCGATGGATTCGGGCAGCGGGTAGTTGTGAATGAGCAGGGGGCGCACACCCAGCGCCGAGAGCAGTTCCGGAAGCTGCCTGATGCGTCCCGGGCCGAAGACGATACGCGGGATGGGAAAGAAGTCGAAGTTCATGGCGGGCCGCCTTGGGAATTACGAAATCCGAATCACCAACCGGAGATTACACACGAAGAAACGAAGACATGAAGCGGGGTGTGGTACTGGCGACCGATTCATGTTGTTCATCATCTCTGCGTTTCTATTGTCAGATCCATGCTTGGTAATTGAGCCTTCGAATCACCAGCAATCGCTTCGTGTCTTTGTGACTTCGTGTTTAATCTGTTCGCCGAGACGTAATTGATCGTTGCATCATCAAACCGCCGCGTCTCCGTAGAAGATCGGAGCGCCTTTGGACGCAACGCGGGGCTGCGCCATCCAGTCGGCGACGGCCGTCTTCCAGCGGATGTAGTGGGCCGTCTGCTGGTGGGCTACGAAGCCGGCCTGGTCCTTGTAGATCTCGTAGAGCGTGAACCGCGTCGCGTCGTCCTCCTGCTGGATGACGTCGAAGCGGATGTTGCCCGGCTCCTTGCGCGTGTTGCTGGCGTTGTCGAGAATGGCGGCCTTGAACCGCTCGACGAACTCTCGCTTCACAAAGACGGGGACGACGACGGCGTACATGGGGTTCTCCTTCCGCATTGGTGTTGGAATGAGAATATAGCCGGAGCCGGGATTTGCAATTTCCTATTTCATCGTCTCGAGTATCCAGTTGTCCGTGCCGTGTCGCGAGCAGCGCTTGAAAGCCAGCGCGAACCAGCCCAGCAAAATGGCCGTGACGGGGAAATAGACCACCGGCGCCAGCGCGAAGAGCCACGACAACTGGTAGGCCAGGTAAAGCGTGACGAACGGCAGCGCCTTGCCAACGGGGATCAGCGGCATCAGCAGCATCCACCCGCAAATCCGCGTGGCCGTCGCGCTGGGAATGCGGCGGCCCAGCCGGCGGAAGAACGTCCAGGTGCAGAGGATGCCCGCGGCGAAGGTCAACTCGGCCAGGAATATCCAGAGATCCATCCGCGGCATGCCCGGGCCCGCTCCGCCGGGCCGGATCGGGCGGCCGGTCGGTGGCGTCGTCGCCCCGAATTCCAGCAGGGGCAGCGCGTGACAGAGCAGGAGCACGCCGACCCCCATGGCGATGATTGAGACAATCTGTGTGGCGGATCGCTGACTCTTGAGCCGGTCGGGATGGCGGTTCTCGTGGCGGCAGAGCAGTGTGAGCATCGCCGTGTGGTAGACGATGAAATACACGCCGGCCAGGACCTTGGCTCCCGCCAGGCGGTTGCCCACCACTCCCGGCGGCAGCACCATTAGAACCCAGGCGAGCATTCCCAGCACCTGGGCGGCGGCCATGATCCAGGATGCGAGGCTCAGGCTCGCGGTCCACGCCGGGCTGGACCAGTCCAGGTCCTCGTTCTGATTGAGTGACAGCCAGACCGACAGCCCGCACTCCGGACAGTGCCGTGCGTCCGGATTCCCGCGCAGGCTGTACCCGCAACGGATGCACGGCTTCTCGCGGGATCGGGCATCGGAGAGCACCTGTGTCAATGGCATGTGGGCTGCGCCTGTGGTTGAACCGCATGCCAATATAGCCTGCACCCCCGGCCATGGACAGCCACGGACTATCGTGGCACGGGCGTCTCGCCGTGCGTCGCGGTACGTCGCGACCCTTCCTCCCCCTTCAGGAGCGCGTCGGGGTGAGGGCCGGGCGTGGCCATTTTTCTGTAACAATTCCGCCCTCGCCGCGTGTAGGATGTCAGTGATGTATCGTGTCGTGGGATCAAGGGCAGTTGCAACTGCTCGACCCTTCCGAGGTTCACCTATGAATCACACAACTCAAGATCGGTCACGGTTCTTTTTCTCGGTTTGCGCCGGCTGGCTGTTCCTGGCCGGAGTCGCGCCTTTTGCACTCGCCGAAGATGCCGCTCCCGAACCGGTGGCTCGCCCGGCCGCAGCGGTCGCGCCGGTCTACGGTTCGGAAAAGTCGATCGTTCTCGGTGACAAGAGAACCGGAAACACCCTGGAAACCTTCGCCCTCGGGCCCGATGGCAACCTCTATGGACTTATGCGCGTGCCAACGAAAAAGACCAGCGGCGGGCTGGGCGCGTTTCTCGCCCGCGCCCTGGGGGCCGATGTCGCTGACGACGATCCGGGCACCAATGAAGTCCTCGTCGCCGATCCCGACGGCAAAATGCTGCTTCGCTGGCCCGTGGCGTTTCGCGCCGACCGTATCAGCGTTGCCGCCGACGGTTCTGTCTGGGTCGGCGGCAGCGGCCGCATGGCCACCTACTCGGCCGACGGCAAGGAACTCGCCAACGCCGCCCTGCCCCACATCGAGGTCGTGCTCGCAAACAAAGAGGAAGTGAAGGCGGCCGCGGAAGAGCAACACCAGGAAGCCATCGAGAGCAACAAGCAGATGCTTGCCATGTACGAAAAGGCCATCGCCGCCAAACAGAAGCCGGCCAAGGAGGCAAAGAAAGCCGAGGCGGCCAAACCCGCCAGGCCCGCCGACGAGGAAGCAGAACAACTCTCCGAGATCGACTTCTTCGGCCAAATGCCGCTGGACAACCTCAAACAGATGGCCGACCAGGCCCGGCAGGAGGCGAAGGAACTTGGAAGGTCGACGCCCGAGCAGCGGCTCGAGCAGATGATCAGCAACTTCCGTTCGCAAACCTCGGTCCATGCGATCAGTGTCTCCGCCGACCACGCCTGCTACGTTGCCCGTTCGCTGCGCGGCTACGGTTTTGCGGTCTGGTCCGTCACCCGCGATCTCAAAGACCCCGTCAAACTGATCGACGGCCTCGGCGGATGCTGCGGCCAGTGCGAAGTCCGCCTGAGCGGCGACAAACTCTATCTGGACGACAACTGCAAGCACCGCGTTGCGGTGTACGACCTCAAAGGCCAGTTGGTCAGTAATTTCGGCAAGCGCGACCGCGCCGCCGACGGCGGTGGGTTCGGCAGTTGCTGCAATCCCATGAACCTCTGCGTTGCCCCCTCCGGGCAGATCATCACGGCCGAGAGCGAAGGGCTGATCAAGAGTTTCTCGCCTGACGGCAAGTACCAGCATTTGCTCGGCCGTGTCGATTTGAAGACCGGCTGCAAGCATGTGCCGGTGGCGATCACGCCCGACGGCAATCGCCTGTATCTACTGGACCTCTCCGGTTCGCGGATCGCCCGCCTGGAGAAGAAGACCGACGCCAGTGCCGCCAGGTGAAGGAGGAGTTGTATGCTCCGCTCGTCCACGCTCGCCATTTGCCTGCTTGGTTGCCTGCCCGTTCTGGCCGATGACCCTGTGCCGGCCGGTCAGCCTCTGACGCTCATCGTCATGGATCCGCTGGCGCGCGAACTCTCCTGCCCGTGCGTCAGGGGCTACGCACAGCGCGACTACAACGCCCTGGCCCGGTTCCTTCAGACCCGCATCAATCGGCCTGTCAAAGTCACCTTCTCAGAATCACTCGTCAAAGCCGTGACCGACAAGACCGAAGGCCGGGCGGATATCGTTGTCGGCAAAGAGTCCGTCGTTCGCGCCGACGCGGCCGCACTCAAGCGCACGCTTGAGCCGATCGTCCGGCTCACCGGCAAGGACGGCGCCACCACCCAGACCGGCCTGTTCGTCGTTCCCAGGAACGATCCGGCCCGCACCATGGCGGACCTCAAGGATTATCGCATCGTGTTCGGCCCGCCCGAGTGCGACGAAAAACACGCGGCCGCCAGGGCGCTTCTGACCGAGCACAATGTGCCCTTGCCCGGGAAGATCGAGACGGCCGAGGGTTGCGACGTGGGAGCCACGCGCGTACTCGAACTGCCGGCCGGCCAACACGGGGCCGCGGTGATCTCCAGCTACGCCAGGCCGCTTCTCGAAGGCTGCGGGACGGTCCCCAGAGGATCGCTCCGCATCGTCGGAGAAACGAAACCTGTCCCCTTTGTAACCGCCTTCGTCGCGGCCGGCATGTCCCGGGTCGAATCCGACGCCATCCGCGGGGCCCTGCTCGATGTGGCGGAGAACGCCGAACTCTGCCGCGCCATGGAGACCCGGGGCTTCGTCGCCCCGGAGCCCGCCGCCGCGGCCGACAAGGCAAAAAAAAAGTAGATGATGCCCCGCCGGCCAGGCCCTGGACCGGTTGGCGCGGCGAACACCGGGATGCCCATGTTCCCTGGCTGCCGGAGGAACTCCCGGCCGCCGTCAAGCCTCTCTGGGAAAAGCGCCTTGCTTCCGCCGGTGTCGGCGGTCTGGCCGCCACGGCGGAGGCCGTGCTCGTCTCGGATCGCAATCCCGACGACACCATGGATATCTGGCGTTGTCTCGACGCCGCGACCGGCCGGGAGATATGGGCGCTGCGCTACCCCGCCCAGGGCAAGCTCGACTACGGCAATTCCCCGCGTGCGACGCCCCTGATCCACGATGGCTACGTATATCTGCTTGGCGCGCTGGGCCATCTGCATTGCGTGGAACTGGCCGCCGGCAAGGTCGTCTGGGAGCAGCACATCGGCCAGGACTTCGGCCGGGTGGACAAGGGCAAGTGGGGCTACGCCTCATCCCCGCTCATCGTGGACGGCCGCCTGATCGTCAATCCCGGCGCGAAAGAAGCATCCGTCGTTGCGCTCGATCCGGCGACCGGCAAGACGCTGTGGCAGTCTCCCGGCGAACCCTTCGCGTTTGCTTCCTTCATTGTCGTCGAAATCGCCGGCCGGCGGCAACTCATCGGCTACGACCGCACGACGCTCGGCGGCTGGGATCCCGTCACCGGCAAACGCCTGTGGACTCTCAAGCCGCGTCGCGCCGGCGACTTCAACGTCCCCACGCCCGTGCTGCTCCCCGATTCCCGCCTGCTCATCGCGACCGAGAACAACGGCACGCGAATCCACAGCTTCGACGCTGGCGGGCGGATTGTCCCCGAACCGCTGGCCGTGAATGTTGATCTCGTGCCCGATACACACACACCCCTGTACGCGGCCGGCCGCGTCTTCGGCATCTGGGAAAAGCTCTACTGCCTCGACCCGCGGAACGGCTTGAAACCGCTGTGGATCGCCGACGATCCCGCGTTCGAGGACTACGCGATGATCCTCGCCACCGACGACCGGCTTCTGGTCGTCGCCAAGGATGGGCAGATTGTGCTTGTCGATGCCCGCGCCGCCCAGTTCAGGCTGCTCGGCCGCCTCCGGGTCTTCCCCGACGAACAGGGCCTCTACTCCCACCCCGCCCTTGTCGGCCGGCGGCTCTGCCTGCGCGGATCCAGCCGCATCGTGTGTATCGAGTTGTAGCCAGGAAACGGGGTCGAAGGTAAGCCTACGTATGATGCCACTCTTCCACCCATCGCAACCTCCTTTATGTTCACGTAACTGGTTCGATGATGGCCGTGAATTCGTTTCGCATGGATGAATGGTATGCCGGCAACAGGATCGAGCAATCACCGCGCCTTCTTGATCTGCCGCGCGACCTTGTCCACGAACTCCTTGAACGCCGCGGCGCTGTTGCCGGCGAAGCCGACGTCCAGGCCGCCGCGGCCGGATTTGGCGTCGAAACGCGTGAAGCGGATACGCCGGTTGGGGTAGGTGCTGGCCGTGAAGGATGCGCCGAGCACGGCCAGACACAGCGTAATGTAGTCGAAGATCCCGAACGGCGTGCCCTTGGCGTTGTAGCGGAGCATCGCAAAACCAAGCAGGGTGAGTGCCATCACCCAGCCCGCGTAGCGGAACATCCGGTAGCGGATGTTGAGTTCGCGGGTCTTGCCCGAGAGCGTGTCGAGCCGCACCGTGGTCTCGAAACGTCCCTTGAACAGCCAGCGGGCCTTTACGACGACACGGTCTTTGTAAAGCGCAAACTCGCGCCGCACTTCCAGCAGGCGTTCCGTGTACGTGGCGATCGGATCTTCTTC
>JBEKVL010000297.1:0-7557 GCA_049514055.1 Tepidisphaeraceae bacterium
CTGGCCCTCGTCGGCTGGGGCGCGATTCTCGCGACCTCGGCCTGGGCACAGGCCGCCGACCCCTATCAGGCCATCGTCAAACGCGACTTCGGCACCAACGCCGAAGATCTGGCCGCCATCGATAAGGAAATCGGCGAAACCCGGCCCGATCAGTACGCCAGGATCGAGGCCAAACTCCTCGCGGTGCTCGAAGCGCCCGAGGCAACCATGCCGGCCAAGCAGTACGTCTGCCAGGCGCTCCGCGTCGTCGGTTCGCCCAAGTGCGTGCCGGCCGTCGCCAAGCTGCTGACCGACGAGAAACTTTCGCACGTCGCCCGGCAGGTCTTCCTGGGCATGAACGACCCGGCCGTCGCGGATGCCCTGCAAAAGGCCCTCGGCCAGACCACGGGCAACGTGCGCATCGGCATCATCAACACCATCGGCGACCGCCGCGATGTCCAGTCGCTCGCCGCTCTGGCGATGCTGCTGGCCGGCAATGATGAAGCCACAAGCCGCGTGGTGCTCAACGCCATCGGCAAGATCGGCGGCGCGCCCGCGGCCGACCTGCTCGACAAGACCAGGGTCGCCGACCCGCTCAAGGACGCCTGGGCTCACGCCTATCTGAAGACGGCCCAGAGCCTGGCGGCCGCCGACGCCGCCCGTTCGGCTAAGATGTATCAGGCCCTGCTCGATGGCGATTATCCGATGCCCGTTCGCGCGGCCGCTTTCTCGGCCGTCGCCCAGGCTCAGAAGGACCAGGCGGTTCCGCTGGTCATCAAGACGCTGTCCTCGCCCGAGGCCCTCATGCGCCGGGCGGCCGCAGGGTGCATCCTCACGATCCCTGGCAACGCCGCCACCAAGGCGTTCGTCGCCGCCCTGGCCGACCTGTCGCCCGAAGGCAAAGCCATGTTGCTCGGCGAACTCTCCGCCCGCGGCGATGCCGAAGGCACGACCGACACCGTCAACAAACTCGTCGCCGACAAGGATCCGGCCGTCAGCCTCGCCGCGATCAAGGCACTCGCCCGGCTGGGCAGCGCGACCAGCGTTCCCGTGCTGTCAGCCGTCATCAAGGAACCGGCCCCGATCGGCTCCGAGGCAACCCGGACGCTCGTCGAACTTCGTGCCGACGGCGTCGGCGCTGCCCTCGTCAAACTGTCGGAGACCGGCGAGCCGACCGTCCGCGAAGCCGTGTTTGGCGTGCTGGCTCAACGCGGCCAGGCCGACGCCCTTGCCTCCGTTCGCAAGAGCATCGCCGACAGCGATGCCAATGTCCGCCGAGCCGCTCTAAAGACTCTGGCGGCGTTGGGCGCGGCCGAGGATCTACCCAAACTGGTTAATATGCTTGTCGCCGCGAAAGACGACGCCGATCGCGAGGTACTGGCTCAGGCGATCTCCGGCATCGGCGGCCGCATGGCCGACAAGAACGCCCGCTGCGAACCCGTAATCGCCGCCATGTCCAAGGCCGACGCGCCTGCCAAGATTCGCCTGCTGACGGTGCTCTCCACGTTCGGCGGCGACCAGTCGCTCAAGGCCGTCAAGGCGGCATTGGCCGGTGAGGCCGAGGTACACAAGACCGCCGTGCGTGCCCTGTCGGACTGGCCGGACGCCGCACCCATCGCCGATGTGCTGACCATCGCCAAGGAAGACAAAGACAAGACCAACCAGATCCTGGCTCTTCGCGGCTACATCCGCATGGTCCCGCTCGCCGGCGGCAGGCCCGAGCAGAAACTCGCGTCGTACAAACAGGCGCTGGAACTGGCCACCCGTCCCGATGAGAAGAAGCAGGTGTTGACCGGCCTGGCCGAGATTCGCACGGTCGAGTCCCTGAAACTGGCCGAGCCGCTTCTCGACGACGCTGCCCTGAAGCGCGAGGCATACACGGCTTATGAGAAGATCGCCGAAGGTCTCGGCAACCGCAACGCCGCCATCGCCAAGGAAGCCCTCACGAAGGTTGTCGAGAAGTCGCCCGACGGCGGCACCCGCAACAAGGCCAAGACCGCACTCGAGAAGATCAAGTAGGGTGGGCACTGCCCACCATTGGACCGCAAGACAATCTACGATATCGTAACGGAGATAACCCAATGAATAGCAACACGAATACCACACGTCCGAGCAGCACCCGCCGCGGCTTCCTCAAGGCTTCGGCCGCTGCCATCACCTTCCCGCTCTTTGTCCCCGGTTCGGTCCTGGGCAAGGAAGGCCGCCCGGCCGCCAGCGAACGCATCGTCATGGGCGGCATCGGCATCGGCAACCAGGGCGGCGGCGACCAGGGCGCCTACCTTGGCCGCGATGACGTGCAATACGTCGCCGTTTGCGACGTCAAGGAAGCCGTCCGCGAAAGCTGCAAGAACCGCATCAACAACCGTAACGGCAACCAGGACGCCAAGATGTACGGCGATTTCCGCGAATTGCTCGCCCGCCCGGACATCGACGCCGTGCATGTGGCCACGCCCGACCACTGGCACGCGGTCATCGTCGTCCACGCCTGCCGCCAGGGGAAGGATGTGTATTGTCAGAAGCCCGAGTCGCTGACCATCAAGGAAGGCCGGGCCATGGTCAATGCCGCCCGGCAATACGGCCGCGTCGTCTCCGGCGGCAGCCAGCGCGTGATGGAGGACTTCATCGGGACCGTCCGTGAGGTCTGGAGCGGCAAGCTCGGCACGCCCAGGGAATGCAACGTCGATTGCGGCGGCCCGTCCGTGCCGTGCTATCTCGGCGGCGAACCCATTCCGCCGGGGCTCGATTGGGACATGTGGCTCGGACCGGCACCGTACGCCCCGTATCACCCTTATCGCTGCAGTGGTTCGTTCAACATCAACGGCACAAGCTGGCGTTCCTTCCGCGACTATTCCGGCGGCGGCATGACCGACTGGGGCGCCCACAAGTTCGGCGAAATCATGTTCGCCATCAACCGCATGGAAGACGGCCCGGTGGAAGTGATCCCGCCCGATGCCGACCACAAGAAGCTGACCTACCGTTTCGCCGACGGCTTGATCATCACCCACGGCGGCGGCGGCGACAAAGTCATCTGCGATGGCAAGCCCGTCGAGCCGCGCGTCGTCCCCCGCTACAAGGGCACCGGCGGCATCTACGGCGACTTCATTCACTGCGTCCGCACCCGCGAGAAACCTTTCCGCGACATCGAACGTGGCCACCGCACGGCGACCATGTGCCACCTCGGCAACATCGCCTACCAGCTTAAGCGTCCGCTCAAGTGGGATCCGGTCAAGGAGGAATTCCCCGGCGACGAATACGCCAACCGCTTCCTGGATCGCGCCCGCCGCGAGCCGTGGACGATCTGATCATGGACACCCTCACCGCCATCCAAACCCGCTACAGTGCCCGCCAGTTCCTCCCCGACAAATCCGTCGCCCGGGAACTGATCGAGCAGATCGTCGACGCCGGCCAGCGCGCACCAACCGCCCGCAACGTACAACCCTGAGAGTTCGTTATTGTTACCGACTCCGCCATGCGCCAGCGCATCGCCGGCCTCGCCGAATTCGGCCGCTTCATCGCCCAGGCGCCTGTCTGCGTCGTCGTCCTCAGCAAGGACACGAAATACTACCTCGAAGACGGCTGTGCCGCCGTCGAGAACATTCTCCTCGCGGCCACAGCCCTGGGCGTGCAATCCTGCTGGGTGGCGGGTGACAAGAAACCGTATGCCCCACAGATTGTGCAGATGCTCGGCGCCCCGGCATCACACAAACTCATCGCCATGATCCCGCTCGGCTACGCCGCCGCCCCTGGCCGCCAGCCTCCGCGAAGAGCACTGTCCGAGGTGTTGCACTGGGAGCAGTTCTGAACCAGGCCGAAGCTCGGACTGGCGTCCGGCTTCCCCGGGGAGTCGCGCCCCCTTGGCGACGGCGGGCCGTATGCCTAGAATGCCGGGCACTTTATGGATATCCTTCTCTCCATCGCCCTTTTCGCCGCGTTCGGGGCCGCATTCGTGCTCATCAATCTGTGCGTGGGGTATGTCGCCCGGCCGAGCGTGCCGCATCCGGAGAAACTCGCCGTCTATGAATGCGGCGAGCCCGCGATCGGGTCGAGCTGGGTGCAGTTCGACCTCCGCTTCTACATCGTGGCCCTGGTGTTCCTGGTGTTTGATGTGGAAGTGGCGCTCTTCTATCCGTGGGCCGTGGCGTACGGCTCGGCGGCCGATCTGGCGAGTCAATTGTCGATGGACCTGTTCAGCCTGCGACTTATCGGACTGATCGACATGCTCTTCTTCTTTGGCGTGCTGATGGTCGGATTCGCATACCTCTGGCGGTTCGGCTACCTCGACTGGGTCCGGTCGGCGGCCACCACGAGCATCAAGGCGGACCATCGGCCGGGGATCGACCTGTCGCGCGAGGCCCGGATTGACCGCGGGGCGTAGAGTACAGCGCGGTGCGGCCGCAACCAGGCATGTGCAAAGCGATTGCAGTTGCGAGTCGAAGTTGCTCAAGCCGCGTTCCCAATTGGCCGATAATGGTCTGGGATGGGAAACCTATGCCCGTGCAATTAATATGCCCCAGTCTTCGCTGCCGCAAGCTCCTGACCGTGCCCGATGATGTGCGAGGGAAAATGGTCAAGTGCCAGTACTGCCAGACCACTTTCCGCGTGCCGGATGGCAAGAAGAGCAGCTCGCCCAGCGAACTTGCCGCGGCCAAAGCCGAGAAATAGTGTCCAACTGTCGTACGGGGTATCCAAGGGCTCGGATGACAGGCAAGAATTCCTGTCTGTCATCCCGCAGAGATTTCTGTCGGTCATTCCAATGTCATTCCATGAGCAGTCGAGGCCGCTCCGGATTTCCGGGGCGACCTCGGGTGTTCGGCGAATACGGACAGCGTTAATAACGGATAATACGATCCACCTGCAGCACCGAATATTGGCTTGGCTGGACTGAAGACCTGGTGTCAAAAAAGGAAACGGACAGTTACGTATTTTGCGCTTGACGAGTACAGAAATATTGCTTATATTAGAAGATAATATTACCTATGATCGGGGTGTTGCGATGAAGCGACGGTTGCAGGTTTTGGTGACGTGGACGACAGCCTTAAGGGGCAGTGGTTATTGTTCCATGATGGAAGGACTTGAGAGGCGGGTTCTGTGTTCGGTGGCGCCGGTGGGTTCAACAGCCACCCATGGCACGGCCAGCACGGCGGTGTCCGTGCCAACGAGTGCGATAAGCGGGCTCAACGCTGAACAGGCTGCGAAGGTCCAGCCTAACCTCTTTCAAGAGATTTACAGCCACTTCCATCCGCCTGAAAGCGCAATTGCGGCCAGCGGACAGTATGACAGTTCGGGGCGCGTTCTTGTGCTTGTCTCTGTTGCGGGCAGCGCCGCGAAACACGCTATTGCGCTAAAGCAGTTGGGGATAAAGACGGGGCAGACCACGGATCGGCAGACGCCTGCGCCGGAACACAGCCTACGCGCGTGGGTGTCGGGCAAACAGATCAAGCAGATGGCGCGGATTTCCTGGGTTGCCCGGATTGCCATGATTCCGTCGTTCGATGCCTCGAAAGTCGACACGGGCCTCTTTCAAGAGATTTACAACCATTTCCATCCGTCAGGCCCTATCATCTCAAATGCCGGACAATACGACGGTGCGGGACGCATTTGGGTGATTATTTCTATTGTCGGCAATGCGTCAATGCGCGTGCCTGCACTCCAGCAGTTGGGCGTTAAGACTGCGGGGAGTCAGGACTGGGATCTCCCTTATTCTACGGAACACGTTGTGCGCGCGTGGGTGTTTGACGCGCAGATCAAACAGATTGCGCGAATTTCGTGGGTGCGCCGAATTGACATGTTCATCATGCCGCACACGAATTGATTGGCGCAGACGTGGATACTGGCGGGTTCCTTGCGCCGGTGGGTCTGGTGGGCTTTCGCGCAACTTCCATGAAACGATCTCAGAACGTCTGAGGAAAGGTGGGTATTGTGATGTACTGGTCTACATTGCGTCAGCGTCGTCGTGTGTCACGTCGGTCGGCTCAATGGCGTCAGGCCGCCGTTGTTGAAAGCGTTGAACTGCGGCAATTGCTATGTTCGTACGCGATCGATTATGTGCTTGACGTAAACTCTGCGCCCGCCCTCACGCCCAATGCTGTCGCCAAAGTTGATCCACTGCTTTGGCGTGCCGCTCACAACATGGGTGTTCACGCGGCTCGCGACGGAGTGACCCTGGTGTCGCGTATCCCCGTCATTGAAGACGCCGATGGGAGGATTGAGGCGAGACTGTCAATCTCCGCGTGGTCGCAGACGCTGGCGACAAGCATCGTGTCAGTTGGCGTGACCTTGGGTGGATGCGAGCCCGCCCGTGAGATGGCGCTGATCGAACCACTGGAGGTACGCTGCCTCCTTTCGGCCAGTCTTGCCAATGGATGGCTGACTGTTCAGGGCACGTCAGGCAACGACACCATCATCGTGGGTTTGGACGGATCGAACCTGACGGTCAATGTCGGCGGCTCGGTCAGCAGTTTCCCGCTGGCACAGGTGCAGATGGCCATCATCTACGGCGGCGATGGCAACGACAACATCGATGGGCGGAATTCGCCTGTGCCGTTGTTCGCGCGCGGTGAAGCGGGTGATGACACCATCAGGGGCTCCAGCAGGAACGATACGTTGATCGGCGGAGATGGGAATGACTTGATTCTCGGCGGATCGGGCGATGACATTCTGGTTGGGCTGCGCGGCAGTGACACACTCAGGGGCGGTGATGGCAACGATAGTCTTTTTGGCGGTGAAGGCAGCGACCGCCTCGACGGTGGGCCGGGGGGAGATTTTTGCGTGGGCGGTAAAGGGAATGATTTCGTCGGTGGCGGCGCGGGGAATGACATCCTCTCGGAGAACAACGACTATTGGCTGAATGTCCTGGGGAGCGTTGTCGGGCGTGTCGGTCACATCGACACGAGATCTCTGACCATCAGCGCGGACGCAGTGGATCGAGTTGTTAGCATTCCCCCGAGTCCGCAGGACCGAGTGCTCGGCGATGGGTCCGACACGCTCTCCGGCGGCAGCGGAATTGACGGAGTTACCTACGCGTTGCGAAGTGAGCACCTGGCCATATCACTGGATGGGAAGCGGAATGATGGCGCGGCGAACGAGCGTGACAACGTGCTCAAGGATGTCGAAAACGTCACTGGCGGGCAAAATGCAGATCTTATCATCGGGGATGACGCGAATAATGTTTTGCTTGGGGGCTTGGAGCCACCGGCAAAATCGCGGCAGTCATGGGAGTCAGTCACCATTTCCCTGGACCATCATCCAGATATCGGCAACGACACCATCTATGGCATGGGGGGCAATGATGTACTGGTCGGACAGGGTGGCAACAATCAACTTTTCGGTGGCGCCGGCAACGACACGATTTTCGCGAACATGAACGATGCAGTCGACGTGGTTGACGGTGGCTCCGGCAAAGACACGGCGTACGTGGAGGCTCCAAGCCTGCAATGGGGCGGGATTTCAGACATTTATCGGGATAGCGCCGGCCAAAGCCGGTGAGGTGTAACGGATGAAAGAGCCAGACGATGAAGACGTAGCGAGTCACATCGGCCCCGAGTCATGCGAGGGCGTCGGCAACGGCGCACTTGAAGC
>JBEKVL010000298.1:0-7537 GCA_049514055.1 Tepidisphaeraceae bacterium
AATTCGAGGACACCGTCTTCTCCATGCATTGCCCGAATTGCGGCTGCAAAGTCCCGCGCAACGCGGCCGACCCGATGCAGTCGGCCCGCAATACGCCCGTCTATTTCGGCGACCGGATCCTGGTGCTGAAATACCTCTACCTCATCCACCCGGCGAGGCGATGGGATGTCGTCGTCTTCAAAAGCCCGTATGAGTCCAGGAGCGACTTCACCGTCAACTACATCAAGCGGCTCGTCGGCCTGCCGGGCGAAACCCTCATGCTCCTTGACGGCGATGTCTACACCACCTCCGACACCGGGGGCAATTTCGCCGACCGCCGCTGGACCGTCCAGACCAAGCCGCGCCATGTCCAGGATGCCCTCTGGCGCGTCGTTTATGACAACGATTTCTATCCCGCCAACCCCGCCCGCCGGGGATGGACATTCCCCTGGAAACAGACGGCCGGCGGCGGCTGGAACACCGCCACACCCGCCGGGCCCGGCCGCACCCTTTCCTTCGACAACCCCTCCGCCTCCGGCGTGCTCTCCTTCGACGCCGACGCCAACCCCGGCACCTTCCCCCTGACCGACTGGCTCGCCTACGACGAAACCAAACCCATCCCCGTTTCCGAAAGCGAAGTCCTCCCGCACGGTGACTTCTATGACCTGAACACCTACGCCGACGACCGCGTCGCCCGCTGGAATGTCAGCGACCTCAAGGTGCAATTCGTCTATCAACGCACCGCCGGCCCAGGCCCGCTGCGAATCCGCCTCACCAAACTCGGACATGAGTTCACCGCCGAAATCGCCCCGCAATGCGCCACCGTCTACCACACACCCCCCGCTGGCACGCCGCAGCTCATCGGCACAGCCCCGCTCGACGGCCGCGCGGCCGGGAAACCACTCTTCATCGAGTTCTCCAATGTCGATTATCGCGTCACGTTGCGAATCAACGACGACGACCTGATCCAGAGCACGCCGGCGCAATACGCACCCGAAGTCAAGCAACTTCTGACGCTCTACGACAAGATGGACAAGCTGCGCATCGCGCGGGCGTCGGCCGCGGAAGTCCGCGATGTCTTCCCGCGGGCGACCGTCCAGATCGCGGCCGAAAAGCAGGTGATGCAACTGACCCACCTGAGTCTCTGGCGGGACGTCTACTACACCCCCTACTACCACGACGGCTTCTTCTCCCCCCTCACCAACGGCTCGCCGGACCACCCGGTCCAACTCAGTCCCGGTGGCGGAGACTCGCAGCGCGAATACTTCGTGCTCGGCGACAACTCCATCATGTCCGGCGATGCCCGCGCCTGGCGAAACAGCGTGAACCTCCGCGCCAACGAGGACCTCGAAGTCGAGCCCGGCCGCGTGCCCGACCGCTTCCTCCTGGGCAAGGCATTCTTCGTTTACTGGCCGGCTGGCTACCGGCCCGTCAGCGCCAACGCCCCCGGCATCGTCCCCAACTTCGGATCGATGCGCTTCATCCACTGAATTGGTTGATAGTTGTTAGTTGCCAGTTGGTCGTTGTCAGCGTCTCACCGCATTTCCCGAGCCCCGAACCCCGGACCCTCATTTCACACCGGCGGGCTGCATCAGCGCTCGCAAAGCGTCGAGTGCCTGCCGCACGTCAATTGCATCCATCGCCGGCCCGGAAACGATCTCCACCGCCGGCCCGATCGGCTGCCAGATCGCAGGGTTGGTGACGCCAAAGAGAGCCACCGTCGGCACGCCAAGCATCGCCGCCAGGTGCGCCGGGCCGCTGTCGTTGCCGACGAATGCCGCAGCTTCGGACAGCAGACCCAGCAAATCCATGTATGTCGCCGGCCGCTCCACCGGAGCGAGTTGTTCGAGAATCGCCGCACGCGACGCAGGCCAGCGTTCGAGTTCAACTTCCCCCAGCACGAACCGCACGCGCTTACCATCGGCCATCAGCGTCCGGGCAAGTTCGACGAACCGCTCGACCGGCCAGCACTTGGCCGGCGACCCGCTGCCGGGGTGAATCAGCACGTTCCGCACCGGCCTGGGCCGCTGCTTCAGGCCGCGGTCGCGGATAAAGCAGATCATCTGCCGCATCGCCTCGGCGGCCGCGAATGTCGAGCCCATTTGCGAAAGCACCCACTCCGTCTGATGCCGCTGCCAGTCGGCCGGCGGCGCGGGGTTGAGACAAACCAGCGACGCGCCCGCACTGGCCGACTTCACCGCCCGGCTCCAGTCGTCGTCGCCGGTGCTGATATAACTGTAAATGCTGTGTGCGGACCCCAGCAGCCTGGCCGCCGCCGCCGGGAGTTTGCTCGGATCCCCCAGCAAATGGTGCCAGCCCATCTCGATGCTCGCCGCTTCGACCCCCAGCACCTTGTCCGCGAGTTTGCCCTTTTCGGGATGAGTCACGTAGATGATCCGGCTCTGCGGGTGGATCCTCGCCAGCCCCAGCGCCAGCGGCCAGGTGAGCAGAAAATCCCCCAGAGCCCCGGCATGGAAAATGAGGACGTTACGCTTGAGCATCGCTGAAAGTAGTGTAACAGAAAATCGCGGGAGGGTTCAGATGGAACGGTTCAGTGGGTCTGCCCGTGTTTTTCGGCATACCGTGTATTTGTAGCCGCGATCGTTGATCGCGGTCCTCGGCCGCGATCGACGATCACGGCTACAACTGGCATTTGCCAAAAAAGACGGGCACACCCCGGTTCAGTCGTCAACCGAGCAACCCCATTCACTCGCCCCCTTTCCCGTGGTACAGTTTCCGACATGGGTATACCTGTCGAAAAACGCCGGTACACGGTGACGGACTACCTCCAACTGGAACGGAGCGCGCGGGAGCGCCACGAATACCGCGACGGCGAGATACTGCTGATGGCCGGCGGCACCGCCGATCACAGTCTGATCCTCGTCAATGTCATCGGGGAACTTCGCAACCGCCTGAAAGGCAAACCCTGTAGAGCCTATGAAAGCAACCTCCGCATCCGCATCGCGCGCACTGTCCTCTACACTTACCCGGACATCAGCGTGATCTGCGGCCCACGCCAGCCCGATCCCGGCGATCCGTCCGGCGAAACCATGACCAACCCTCGCCTGATCGTCGAAGTCCTCTCCCCGTCCACCGAAGCCTACGACCGCGGCGAGAAGTTCGACCACTACCGGAAACTCGATTCACTCCAGGAATACGTCCTGGTCTCGCAGTCCACACCGCGCATCGAAACCTTCCTCCGCCAGCCGGAAGGCAACTGGCTGCTCACGCCCGTCTCCGGCCTCACATCCATCGCCAAACTGCGATCGCTGGAGGTCGAACTCCCCCTGGCCGAGGTCTACGCCGGCATCGAGTTCCCGCCCCGCGAACCACCCCTTCCTTCGCCGGCCTGATGCGTTGAGGATGCGAGTACTACTGTTGTACAAACTATAAACTACGCCTCTCAATCCACCCGCCCCCCAGCACCACATCGCCATCATACAGCACCACCGCCTGCCCCGGCGCGATGGTCGACTGCGGGACTTCGAAGACCACCTCGAACTCCCGGTCGCTGCTGACGTTGAGCCTCGCCGCCGCCGGCTCGTGGTTGTAGCGAATCTTCGCCGTGCAGTTCATCCGGCCGCCGGCCATGGCCACACGTTTGGATATCCAGTTGGCCTGCCGCGCCACCAGCCGCGTGTGCAGCAGCTCATCGCGCGGTCCCATCACCACACGATTCCGCTCTGCGTCGATGTCCACGACGTAAATCGGATGCCCCACCGCAATACGCAGCCCCCGGCGCTGTCCAATCGTGTAATGCTGGTGGCCGGGATGCGTGCCGATGACTTCGCCTTGGCTGTTGACGACCTGCCCCTCGGCAAACGCCCCGGGCGTGCGCCGCTGCACCAGCCCGGCATAGTCCTGGTTGGGCACGAAACAGATTTCCTGCGAGTCGGGCTTGTTGAAAACCGGGAGTTTCAGCTCCTCCGCAATCCTCCGCACATCTGGCTTCAAATAGTCACCAACCGGCAGCAGGATATGTTCGGCCGAACCCGGCTTCATGCCGAAAAGAACGTAGCTCTGGTCCTTGCGATGGTCCAACCCGCGAAACAGGGCCCTCTCACCCGTGACCGGATCGACCGCCACCCGGGCGTAGTGCCCGCTGGCCACGAACTCGGCCCCGATCCCCGCCGCGTACTGCGTGAGCTTGCCGAACTTAAGCCACTCATTGCAGCGCACGCACGGGTTGGGAGTCCGGCCGCGATTGTACTCGTCCACGAAGTAGTCGATGATCCGCCCGAACTCGTCCTCGAAGTTCAGCACATAAAACGGGATCCCCAGCACGCCCGCCACCCGCCGCGCATCGGCCGCATCCAACACCGAGCAGCACCCCTGCTTGTTCTTCCCGGCCGGTTCACACGCGGCCGCCTCCGAACCTTCGACGCCCTTCGGGCTCCCCAGCCGCATGAAGACCCCGACGGCGTCATACCCCTGCCGCACCAGCAGGGCCGCGGCCACGGAGGAATCAACCCCGCCGGACATGGCAACCACGACTTTGGGACGGGCGGTGGACATCTTGCCGCCATTATAGGGGATGGGCGGAATGACAAGTGACGAAATCCGAATGACGAGAGAATCCCGAATGAACAAATACCCGAATGACGAATGGTGGACATTCGTCATTCGGGCTTGGTTCTTCTCTCGGCATTCGACATTCGGCATTCGTGATTGCCGACCTGACGTCAGCTCATCATTGCCGAAGTTACTTCGGCGGCATCACCACGCCGATGGTCAGCAGCAGGTTGGCATAGATACGCTGATCGCCCGTGGCGATGGCCAGCGTGATGTCCGGCCCGCCGGCCGTCTCATAGAACTTGAAACGCTCGATCTTGGTCAACTCGATGTCGATGCTGGCCGCATGGAGAATCTGGCTGAACTCGTTCCAGATCGGCGGGTCTTCCTTGAGGGCATAGGGACCGGTGCGGGCGTAGTCCATGACCCCGGCCGCCTCAAGCTGCACCGCCGTGCAGAGCGCCTTGAGGACGTCGGTGACGAGGACCTGCCCGGGAGCCAGGTTCAGATAGACCATCTCGGCATTGGGCCCGCGCTTGGTATAGTGCGGGTAATTGCCGTCGGAAATGAGAATCTTGGAACTGTGCCCCGCGCGGGCCAGCGCCGACATGATCTGCGGATGCAAGAGCTGATGCTTGAGCATGTGAGTCTCCTATTCCCGTGGCCGGCGGATCGGACACACCCACGCGATGCATCCGTCCAATTACGCCCCGCCGGCCGCGAGGTGGAGATAGAATACGCCCCGTGGGCAAGCTTGGGAAGTGGGGAAACGGTGATCGGGCAATCGGGGCAGGGCCGTCGCATTTAGTGCTGCCGATGCCCCCACCGGCAGTCTTGATTGGCACAACCTCTGCCAGTGAGGGCACTGGCAGCGCTTGCTGAGGCCAAATGCGATGGCCCTGGCAATCGAGGATCGGGACAGGGCTCCGGCGTCGTCAAAGGCCAAAAACAGCGTGATTTTGAGGGGTCTGATGGAGAATATGTCGGAAAAACCGGGGTTTCTTGCACTTTCCTGTTGAAATCCGCTTGAATATCGCTAGTTTTTCAGAGTCGGGTGAGCGCTCTATGGCAAATCTGGCTCACAAGCAGGCAGTTCTACCTCCAACAACAGACGCAATGGGAGTGCGTCAACAGGGACTTGTCCGGACCAGGGTTCCCGGCGGCCCCTCTGCATCCGGCGTCGGAACCGCTGGATCTCAACTCCCAGTGAAGGAGATTGCGATGGCAAAAGCAGGGAAGTCGTTGACCAAGTCCGAAATCGCCGCGGTGCTGGCCGAGAAGGCCGGCATCACCAGGAAACAGGCGGTGATCGTCCTCGTCGAACTCGCCGCCCTGGCCTACAAGAACGCGAAGAACACCTTCGTGCTTCCCGGCCTGGGCAAGCTGGTCCTCCAGGAACGCCCCGCCCGCAAGATGGTGATGCGTTTCGGTCCCAACCTCGGCAAGGAAATCACGGTTGCCAAGAAGAAGGTGGTCAAGTTCCGCGTCGCCAAGGCCGCCAAGGACGCAATCCTCGGCGCCAAGAAGTAGTCGCTGACACAGCGTAGCAAGCCGCCGGCCTGAACTTCGGGCCGGCGGTTCTTGTTTTGAATGTTCGCTCCGGTGCTTGGTGGACACGAATGGTGTCAGCGCAATCACCGGCGTCAACCGCGTGCGTGCAGAATGGCGCCGCAGGCCGCAAAGTGTCTGGCTTGATCGGGCGTGTAGGTGGCGCGCCGAAGGTCCACCAGATAGAAATCCGTCCCTTCCACCTTCGCTCCGCGCAGGTCGCAGCCGCACAGATTGGCCTTGCGGATCTCCTCCGTCGCCTTGAAATCCTGATCGCCAAAGTCGTCCGTGTAGAATCCGGTGCGCGTCCCCTCCGAGGCAATCGTGCTGCCCACCAGCCCGCTGCGCGACGAGCCCATGTGGAATGAGGCGCCGGAGAAATCCGCGTTCCTCAGATCCGCGTCTTCGATCTCGATTTGCCCCAGCACCGCGCCGCTCAGGTCGGCCCGTGTGAGTCGGGCGCGCATTAGTTTGGTACGGTGCAGTGATGCGTCCCGAAGCAACGCATCGGTCAGACTGGCCTCCGCAAGACCGGCGTGGGTGAACACGGCGTCCGTTGCATCGGCACCCGAAAGATCGGCCGACGAAAAGTCAGCGCCAGTCGCATCAATTCCGACAAGTCGCGCCTTACGCAAGACCGCGTTCCGCAGATTCGCTCCCGGGAGCATGGCGTGGTCGAGACTCGCGGCCGACAGGTCTGCTCCCCTCAGGTCGGCATCCAGCAATTTACAGCCGCTCAGGTCCACATGCGGCCAACATGCCCCGCCCAGCCGCGCGCCGCCGAGATGCGTCAGCTTCTTCCCGCCCGGGTGCCACCCGGGATCGGCGGCCAGCAAGACACTCACGCCCATGGCCTGAATCGACTGCTTCCGCTCCAGCCGATCCGCCAGCCGTTCCAGCGCACCCGAGCGGGTCTTCAATAGCCGGGCCGTCTCACGAATCAGATCGCGCGGCAGCCGGAAGCCAAGCCCATCGAACCGGCTGCCCGCCACATCCGCCGCCAGTTTCTCGCTCCCCAGCAGGACGGCCATGATCCGATGCCGCAACAGACCAGACACCTCGCCCGGCGGCGCTCCATCCCACACCTCGTCACTGTCCGTCAGCCCGCGCAGCGACTCCTCGCACGCCTGCACGGCCCGCACGTACACCTCCGGATCGGCCAGTCCCCTCGTCAGCCGGCGACGCAGCGCAGTCCGGATGTCCATCAGCGAATCGTCGCCCGCAAGTTCCTCCAGAACAATCACCCAAAGTTCCGGTAATCCCCGCAGTTCCTCGCGGTGCGGCGCGGCCCGCACCCGCGCCATCACCGAGGCACACTGCCGCCGGATCGAGCGACGCACGATCTGACTCAGATGGACTGTCCACGACGCCATTGTACAACACGGTGCGGACAAGAACGAACCCCCCGACAAGATTGCCACGCCTGGACGCGGCCAGTCTTCCGGGAACGTCATCTTGACCCCAAACCGTCATCCTGAGCGTGATGATTCTTCCGGGC
>JBEKVL010000299.1:0-15735 GCA_049514055.1 Tepidisphaeraceae bacterium
TGAGGCCTGTGTCCGGATCGGCGAGATCGCGCTCGGTCTTTGGCACGACGTGGCCGTCGGCATAGCCGATATTGACTCGCCCCTTGGCTTCCGTGGGAGTTGCCACCGTCCCGCGGGAGCGATGGCGGCAGAAGGTCAGCTCGCAATTCACGTAGCCAAATCGCCCTGCGCTCATTAAAGGCGACAGACCGCCGGCTGCGCCGAACCGGCATCCGGGTGACGTTCCCCGCATCCCGATGACCGGGGCGGAGACCCACCCGGTTGTCCCGGACCCTGTGGAGGACCAGGTTTCGCTCACCAGAATCAGCGAATTCGAATTGTGGGTATTCTGTTTCCACAACGCCCCCAGCCCGGAATTGAGAACCGATGGATCCACCTTGCTGCTTGCCCAGATGTTCATGGCGTAGGACCGTTGCGCGTCCGTATCCTCCGGACAGGTTACGCCCCGGCCTCGTATATCTGTCGTCGTCGGTGAACCAGCGCCTTGAAGAAGCCGGCCGGCACGGTCGTTGTCGTACCAGTAGCGAGCCGCAGGCGAACTCGTGTTGGGTGGAAAGCAGCCATGATACTCGGTGGCATAGGAGATCAGCGCGAGGCAGACCTGGCGAATGTTCCCGGCGCACTCGACGGCACTGGCCTGTCGGCGCGCCGCAATCAACGCGGGAAGCAGGATGCCCGCCAGGACGGCAATAATGCCGATGACCACCAGCAGTTCGACCAGCGAGAACGCCCTGGCGGCTGGCTTGCGCATTCGCTCACCTCGAAAGAAGCAACGACACCGGGCGGCACACACGGCCATGGTCGCTGCCACTACGGGCGTAGGCTACGTTATAAGACGATGATGTTCAAGGCGGCCGATGCGGATTACGCAAAGGTCATTTTCTGGCCGGGAGATCTCGCGGCTGTTCGGTTGGCAGGCCGCGAGGTGGTGTCAGGTCCCCCGCCGCGTGCCGCAGGACACCAGTTGATCGATCGTCGCATTTCTCCGGGCGATGAGCGTCCCCAACCCGCTTTGTGGCCTGAAAACCGTGGTATGTCAGCGTGCCGCGGGAAAAAGACAAGAAAAAAAACAGAAAACTGCGCAAGATTCGGCCCGGTTCTCCGCTTACTCCCTGTAGCGGAGTTGTGCTGTAGGCATGCGCTGTGAATCGGTCCAGTTTGTGGCTGAGTTCCCGTCGTACGACGGAAGACACCTTTGCGCTCGAGTGTCAGGGAATACAGGCAGCAGAACCCGGGGAGACCGGGGGGGCTCCCCGGGTTCACGCCTTTCTGCATCCGTCCGAACCACGCCGCTCGACACTTTGTGTGACCAATGTCCCCCGGCCTCGCCGAATCGGGCCGGTGTGCGCTTCCGGGCCACCCCCGACCGGCCCCGAACCGCCGTGCCCGATTCGGCGTCTGTGTGGCTCTCCTCGCACGTCCCAGGCGCCGGGTCATGTTTGTCACGCCAATCGATGTCAAATCGGGGCAGCGAGCAACCATGGACCGGTTCTGAAGAACACCTCCTTCTGGCCGTATCCGGATCTACGGGCCTCCTGACGTTGTGGGCTGAAGCCACCCCGCATCGCAGGAGGCCTCCCTTTTGTTCCGCTGACAATCCACGGCGACAGCCAATCCACGGCTGATAGACAGCCCACCGGCTTTGCTGTATATACCGCTGAACATGTTGATCCGACGCGTAAAGAACACCGACGCCAATACCTAGGCGCGATTCGGTCGCTCCAAGACCATCGTGCCCAGCCGGTTTTCGTCCCTTCTTCCAACGAGTAACAAGCATCCAACACAGAGAGTATCCCATGGAAGCCATCCAAACGCGCTATCGTACTCACACCTGCGGCCAGCTTCGTATCTCGGACGTCGGCAGCACCATCCAACTTGCCGGATGGGTTCACTCCTATCGCGATCACGGCGGGCTCGTCTTCATCGACCTCCGCGACCGCGACGGCCTCACCCAACTCGTCTTCGACGCCGACCTCTGTGGCCAGGCAATCCACGAGGAGTCCCGCAAGCTGCGATCGGAATGGGTGATCTCCATTAGCGGCAAAGTCACTCCCCGCGGGCAGGGTTTTGAGAATGCCAAGCTGGCCACCGGACAGATCGAGATTCGGGTGACCTCGATGGAAGTTCTCTCCATCTCGCCCACTCCTCCCTTCACGCCAGACGAAAACGAGAAGATTTCCGAGGAGCGACGTCTCCAGTTCCGCTACCTCGACCTCCGCCGCGCCGAGATGCAGCAGACACTCCGCACGCGCTATCGCGTGACCAGGACCATGCGCGACTACCTCGGCGATCTCGGCTTCTGGGAGATCGAAACCCCGTTCCTGACCAAGAGCACCCCCGAAGGCGCCCGCGATTTCATCGTCCCCAGCCGCCTGCAGCCGGGCAACTTCTACGCTCTCCCGCAGTCCCCGCAGCTATTCAAACAACTCCTGATGGTGGCCGGGTGTGACAAGTACATGCAGATTGTCCGCTGCTTCCGCGACGAAGACCCCCGCGCCGACCGCCAGGCCGAGTTCACCCAACTCGACGTCGAGATGAGCTTCATCGACCGCGAGAACATCATCTCCATCATGGAAGGCCTCCTGCGGCGAATCTGGAAGGAAGTCCTCAACGTCGAGATTCCCAACCCCATCGCCCACATGGACTATGACCAGGCCATGGGCAGCTACGGCTCCGACCGCCCGGACCTGCGCTTCGGCATGAAGCTGGCCGACATCACTGAAATCACCAAAGCCACCGACTTCAAAGTCTTCAACACGGCGCCGATGGTCAAGTGCATCGCCGTCCCCGGCGGCAGCCAACTCACGCGGGCGCAGGCCGACGCCCTGGCCGAGTGGGCCAAGGGCTTCGGCGCCAAGGGCCTCGCCGTCACCAAGGTCATCAAGGCCGCCGATGGTTCTCTGACGTTCGACACGGGCGTTGCCAAGTTCATCAACCCCGTTTCCGCCAAGATCATCGCCGCCGTGGGCGCGGCCGAAGGCGACCTGCTCTGCTTCGCGGCCGACAAACCCAAGATCGTCCACAAGGTTCTCGGCGAACTGCGCCTGAAGATGGCCCGCGACATGCAGATGAAACCGTCCTGCGAGTTCGCCTGGGTCTGGGTGGTGAATTTCCCGGCCTTCGAGTTCGACGAAGAGGAGAACCGCTACGCCGCGACCCACCATCCGTTCACGGCTCCACTGGACGAGGACCTGCCCAAGTTGGACAGTACCGACCGCGCCGTGGTCGAGTCCATCAAGTCCAAGGCGTACGACATCGTTGTCAACGGCAACGAAATCGGCGGCGGCTCGATCCGTATACACCGGATGGACGTCCAGCAAAAGGTCTTCGGCCTGCTCGGCATCGACGCGGCCGCCCAGAAGCTCAAGTTCGGCTTCCTGCTCGACGCGCTGCAATACGGCGCTCCGCCGCACGGCGGCATCGCCCTGGGCCTGGACCGCCTGATCATGATCTTGCGGAACCTGACGAATATTCGTGACGTGATCGCTTTCCCCAAGACGCAGAGTGGCGCCGACCTGATGTGCCTGTCGCCGTCGCCCGTCGACGAACGGCAGCTCAAGGAAGCCAACATCCGCATCGCCCTGCCGCCGGCGAAGGCGTGAGCGATCAGATGTAGCATCCGCTTCAACGGACGCGGAGCAGCGTGGCTGTGGGTATTCGCCTCCGCTGAAGCGAACCTTGCGCAGGCTATAATATGTGAGCAGTGATCGGTCATCGGTATCCAGTCATCAGAAGCGAGATCAACCAACTACCGATCACCGATCACCGTTTGCCGGTGTGCCGAAAGGACGTATCGTATGTCGTGGATTGAGAACCGGTTCGAGGAAGGCTTGATCGTCTCGAGCATGGATTTCGCCGTGAACTGGGCGCGCAAAAATTCGCTGTGGCCCATGACGTTCGGCTTGGCATGCTGCGCCATCGAGATGATGGCCGTCGGCGCCTCGCGCTATGACTTGGACCGCTTCGGCGCCGGCGCGTTTCGCGCCACGCCCCGGCAAGCCGACCTGATGATCGTGGCCGGAACTGTTAATTACAAAATGGCCTCCCGCGTCAAGCGGCTCTACCACCAGATGCCCGATCCCAAATATGTCATCGCCATGGGTGCCTGTACGGTCGGTGGCGGCCCTTATTTCAAGTGGGGATACAACGTCGTCAAGGGTGTCGATCTGGTCGTGCCGGTGGATGTCTACGTGCCGGGCTGCCCGCCCCGCCCGGAGGCGCTCATCGAAGGAATCATGCGGTTGCAAGACAAGATCGCGGCCAAAACACTCGGATTGCCCAGGGGCAGCCGTGCGGCCGCGAACGTCAGGCCGCTAGTAGCGACAACGTAAATGTGGCCGGTTTCGTCTGCCGTGACACCCGAACGATCTTCGACAAGTGATTGTGATCCGACTGCTAACAGCATTTGCCAATCCGCATTCTTGACCACCCTGTCTACCAGCACTATCCTACGCACCTCCGGACCCCCGAAAGAGGCTCAGTTATGGCCGCGCCGTCAGATAGCCAGTGGGGCAGAGTTACAGGCCTCGGGCTGGAGATGGCCGTGGCTGTTGGCTTGGGTTATTTCGTCGGGCACTGGCTCGATGGCAGGTACGACTGGAACGTGCGGGCGACGATCATCGGAACCTGCCTCGGCATTGCCGGGGGCATGTATCTGGTGATGAAGCAGGCGATCCAGTTGAATAAGGACTAGCTCGACATGCCCAGGCTGATTTGGCTCAACCCGCTGCTCGTGCCTCTCGTTGCGGGATGTGGCTGGCTGGTCTGCAAGGCTGTCGGGGCCGGCCAGCAGGTGAAGTGGATGCTGCTGGCGGCCGCAGCGTGCGCGATTTCGAGTCTGGCCGGATCGGCGCCGCTGATCCTGGCCAGGCAGGCCCGCCAGCCCGGGATGATCCAGGCGGCCCTCATCGCCACGCTGGTCCACATGATGCTCGGCGTGGGACTGGCGGCCGCGACAATACTGGCGCTTCGCCCGCCGACGTCGTTTGTGCTCTGGCTGGTGTTGTTCTACTGGGTGACGCTGGCGGGGTTGGTGATTGTCTGTGTGAAGGCCGTGCGGTCGGCGCCCCTGGCCGGCGGCGCAAAGTGATACGGAAGGAACGACGATGCTCTGGTTGGCTTCCAGCGATCCTCTATCCCATGTGATCCGGCACGATCTGTCGTTGCATCTTGGGCCAATCGTGGTCAGCAACCAGATGCTGATGGCCGTCGTGGCCGGCGTACTGATGCTCGCAATATTCCCGGTCATCTTTGGCAAACCTCGCCCGCAAGCCCCCGGCGGCCTGCGAAACTTCTTCGAGGCCATCATGGAGTTCCTCCGGGTGGAGGTCTTCCGCCCCGCGCTCAAGGAACATACCGATCGCTTCGTGCCATTTCTCTGGACGATCTTCTTCTTCATCCTCTTTTGCAATCTGCTCGGGCAAATTCCCATTGCCGAAATCATCACGCTGTTCACGGGCAGGGAATCGCATCTTGGCGGCACGGCCACCGGCACCGTCACCACCACGGGCGCCTTGGCGGTCATGGCGTTTCTGTTCATCCACATCAACGGCATCTTCCAGGTGGCTCGTTCGCTGATGGATGGAACCTACGGCCACCATGGCCACCACGAGGAGCATTCGTCCACCGGCGAACCGGGTCACGAGGCCGCGCAGGATCTGGAGCACATGCGGGTTGAGGGCCTCGCCGCCGATGTTCCGCAGAACATGAAAGCGGTTGGGCATCCGGCGGAGCACTATGCCGACGACATGCACGTCGGCCACTACCATCAGACGCCCGATCGCGGCGATTTGCACGGTGCCCCGGCACACGGCAAGGGAATCGGGCTGGTCCCGGCTGCGATGCTGTCCGTGCCGTTCTATTTCTGGAACTTTGCCCCGCATCCCTTCAGACCAGGCCCCGGCGAGTCGGCAGTGAAATGGCTTCCCGATATTTTCATGTGGGGCATGCTCCTGGTCCTGGAAATGATCGGCGCGCTCATCAAGCCCTTTGCGCTGATGATTCGTCTGAGTTCGGGAATATTGGCGCAGATCGGGGTCGGTACGCCGGTAACCGTCCTGAGCCTGATGATCCGGATTCTCGAATTGTTCGTCGCCTTCCTGCAGGCGTACATCTTCACGTTCCTGACGACCCTTTTCATAGCGAGCGCCGTGGCCCCCGAACATTGACAGAAAATAACGGGCCATGAGTGCTGTGTACGTTGCAGCGCTCACGGTTCAGAGAATTCGCCCATGAGCAGCCGACGCCGGGGCACTTTTACTTAAGTTCGGCACAACATCATAACCCGCGTCGCAGTCCGGATTCTTACGGGCCGACGCACAGTTCCGGACGAAAGTCCGGGTGGAGACAGTCATGGTCGATTTCAACATGCTTGCACAGGCCGGGTCGCTGATCGGCGACAAGGGCCTCGGGCTCCTCGGCGCCGGGGTCGGCGCTGGCCTGGTCACCATGGGCGGCGCCCGTGGCATCGGCCACCTGGCCGGCCAGGCGATGGAAGGCATTGCCCGCCAACCCGAGGCCGGCGGCCGCATCGGCACCAACATGATCATCGCCGCGGCGCTGATCGAAGGCTTCACCTTCTTCGCGCTGATCGTTTGCCTCATGATCGTTCTCAAGTGATTCCGAGGAACGACATTCAGGTCCAGCCCGGTGGCAAGCCGGGCCGGCCCCTTCAAACTCCAGCAAGGATTCGCGATGCTCAAGAAACTCTTACTTCTGGCGGCCCTGATCGGAGCAGTCTCGCTGACCGCATCCCGTTCGTTTGCCGCCGAAAGTCATGGCGCGACCCCGGCGGCACCGGAAGTCGAGAAAGCGCACGATACGGCGACCGGTGGTGCGCACGATGCGGGCGGCGCCACCCATGAAGGCGGCCACAAGGTCTACGGCCTTCTGCCCGAGCCCGCCGACCCACAGACGTGGTACGCCGCCCTCTGGGTGGTCATCATTTTCGTCATCCTCCTCGCCATCCTCTATCCCACCGCGTGGAAGAACGTGCTCGCCGGCCTGCGGGCTCGCGAGGAAGGGATTCGCAAGAACATCGCCGATGCCGAGGCCCAGCGGGCCAGGGCCGAAGCCACTCTCAAAGAGTACAACAAGCAACTTGCCACCGCAGAGGCCAGGGTCCGCGACATGATCACCCAGGCCACCGCCCAGGGCGAGAAGATCTTGGCCGACATCAAGATGCGGGCGCAGCAGGAGGTCGAGGAGATCAAAACCCGTTCCACCCGCGAGATCGAGGCCGCCAGGAAGCAGGCCCTGACCGAGATCTACGAGAAAACGGCCGAACTCTCGACCGCCATCGCCCAGCAGATTCTCCAGCGGCAGATTAATGTGGATGACCAGCGCGATTTCGTGCGCCAGTCGCTGGCCCAACTCACCCGGGCCAACTAGCCGCGCAGGAGAAACACCATGGTCTCCAAAGGCAAAGACATTTCCGCCTCCCACATCTACGCCCAGGCCGTGCTCGATCTGGCCTGTGCCAGGGGCATCGAACGGGCGATCGCCACGGACCTCGCGTCGATCCGGCAGATCGTACACGACAACCACACGTTCGCCGTGTTCCTCAAGGACCCATCTGTCAGCGAGCAGGATCGCCGCAAGGTGATCGACGCCGCATTCGCCGGCCGCCTCGACGTTCTGCTGCTCAGCACGCTCCTGGTAATGAACCACAAGAACCGCCTCGGTATCCTTGTCGGCGTGGCCGACGCCTATCAGGAGATGCTGGACCGGAAACTCGGCAACATCAAGGTCGACGTCACCGTCGCCCGCGAGCTCGATCCGGCGATGCTCGAAGAGGTCCGCCAGAGCATCAGCAACGCGATCAAGAAGAACGCCCTGATTCATCAAAAGGTGGACGAGCGAATTATCGGCGGCCTGGTCATACAGGTCGAAGACAAGCTCATCGACGGCAGTGTGAAGAAACAACTGGAACTGATGAAGCGCAGACTCATGGCGGCAGCGCCGTGAACAATTTGAGATTTGAAACTCGCGATCTCAGATCTGAAATCTGAAATCCGCACTAACAACTGACAGCTAACAACTGGCAACTACGCCTAACAATTGGCAACTTCTGGAGTGTCCATGGCCATCAACGTCTCTGAAATCACCAGCATCCTGAAGAAAGAAATCGAAGGCTTCGAGAAACAGCTCGAAGTGTCCGATGTCGGCACCGTCGTTGAAGTCGGCGACGGCATCGCCCGCATTTACGGCCTTCGCGGCGCCATGGCCGGCGAACTCAACCTCGAAGAAGAATCCATCGGCGCGGTCATCTTCGGCAGTTGCCTCGAGATCGAGGAAGGCGACACGGTGAAAACCACCGGCCGCCTGCTGGAAATCCCCGTCGGCGATGCCGTCATCGGCCGCGTGGTAAATCCCCTTGGCCAGCCCATGGACGGCGGCCCGGCCATCGCCTCCAGCGAAACCCGCAAGCTCGACATCGTCGCCCCCGGTATCGCCGCACGCCAGCCCGTCAAGGAGCCGCTCCAGACCGGCATCAAGGCCATCGACTCGATGATCCCCATCGGTCGCGGGCAGCGCGAACTCATCATCGGCGACCGCAAGACCGGCAAGACCGCCATCGCCATCGACACCATCCTCAACCAGAAGGGCACCGGCGTTAAGTGCTTCTACGTCGCCATCGGCCAGAAGGAATCTTCGGTCGCCTCCATTGTCGAAGTGCTCCGCAAGCACGGTGCTATGGAGTACACCACCGTTGTCGTCACCTCCGCCGCCGATCCGGCCCCGATGCAGTACATCGCTCCCTACGCCGGTTGCGCCATGGCCGAGTATTTCATGTGGAAGGGCCAGCACACGCTGTGCGTCTACGACGACCTCAGCAAACAGGCCGCCGCCTATCGCCAACTTTCGCTGCTCCTGCGTCGTCCGCCAGGCCGCGAGGCGTTCCCGGGCGACGTCTTCTATTTGCACAGCCGCCTGCTCGAACGCGCCGTGAAACTGTCCGATGCCCACGGCGGCGGCTCGCTCACCGCCCTGCCCATCATTGAAACCCAGGAAGGCGAAGTCTCGGCCTACATCCCCACCAACGTGATCTCCATCACCGACGGCCAGATCTACCTCGAACCCGACCTCTTCTTCGCCGGCGTCCGCCCTGCCGTCAACGTCGGCATCTCCGTCTCCCGCGTGGGCGGCAACGCCCAGACCAAGGCCATGAAGAAGATCGCCGGCTCGCTACGACTCGACCTGGCCTCCTTCCGCGAACTCGAAGCCTTCGCCCAACTCGGCACCGACCTTGACGCAGCCACGCAGAAGCAACTCGACCGCGGCGTGCGTCTGGTCGAACTGCTCAAACAGGCCCAGTACAAGCCGTTCCCTTTCGAGCAGGAAGTCATGGTGATCTTTGCCGGCACGCAAGGTTTCCTTGACGACATCGCCGCCACCCGCGTGCAGGAGTTCCAGGACAGTTTCCTGAAATACGTCGACGCCAGCGTCCCGGCCCTTCGCAAGGATCTGGCCGAGAAAAAGGAAATGACCAAGGAGATCGAAGAGAAGCTCCGCGCCACCCTGACCGATTTCAAGGCCAAGGCCTGGAAGAAGTAGTCTTGGAGCGTCGGTTTCGACGTCGCCTTCAGCCGCGTTAGAGGCGGCAGATTCTAGCCCATGGCGTAAGCCGCGGGGGGGAATTGGTGTCTGTATTTTTTGAGTCCCGCAGGGACGATACAATGATGCAATACACGCCTGGCCGTGCCGGATTTCTTTGACGAACGGCCAGGTGACCATGAACATTACGGATTGCGCCTGGCCAGGAACGGCTTGATGGCATCATCGGTAGGGTAGCTTTTGACCCTTGTCCTGCGGTCGGGTTGAGTTTGTCACAATGATCATTATCCACGAGTGCCCATGATATGCCTGCTCGGCGCGCGTTGACATCCTCGTCGCATTGTTCGCATTGTCCCAACGGAATGTACAGGATGAATACGATGCTAAAAGATATCCATATCACAGACTTCCGCGGTATCAAGGAATTGCGGGTAACCGAGTTCAGCAAGTTTAATGTCTTCATAGGGCGCAATGCCTCTGGCAAGACGACTCTGCTCGAGGCAATCTCAGTCGCTGCCAACCAGGTAGTCCCGAATGGCTGGTGACCCTGTCAACATGGCGTGAACTACCGTAACCAACGCCTGGGTCTGATTACGCTCTTCGCACCTATTTCTACGACATGGATCTCCGCCGAACTCCGCGTATCCGTTTTGGCACAGATGGAGGTGAGCATGAGATCTCCGTGCGTGCAATCCCCCGCCAGTTCGTTGAGGTTCCGAGAGCCGATTCATCGCCAGATGCCTTGCCGGCAGGGAACGAACGAGACGATGATGCCGATCTGGGCGGTGTGGGAATCGACTTTCAGGGCTCGTCGGGAGAGATTCATCAGTCCCAGATGAACCTGTGGCCTCAAGGTCAGGTTGGAATGTTTCCCGCGGGTATTGCACCCCAAGTTGACTCGATTTCTCAGGACTTGCCGCGTGACGCCAGGGTTTGACCACCTTCGGTCGCTTGGCATCATCCGCGATGCGGAAACTAACGTCGGTACCGTACAAGCTAACATCCTTAAGAGTCTTCAAGACACTGGTTTTGTGAGTCCGGCAGCGTCGAACCAGGTCGCACCTGGGCAGCCTAACGTCGGCTTCTTAATGATCCCTCACGGCCAAATATCAGGGTGTTGGGAGGACGCGTTTCTTGCGGCATGCACGCATGCTCCAGCGATGGCCTGTGCATGGGCGCTTTCCACCAAGGAGATCGAAGAGAAACGTCGCGCTGCACTCGCCGACTTCAAGGCCAAACTCTGGAAGAAGTGAGGCATTGAGGCCGGAATGCGGCATCCCGCGCTGACCCGGCAATGTCCGGTGCCAGGCTCCGCCTCACGCCCTCGCCGGTTCAACGGCCGGCTTCGCCGCCGCTTTCCCGCTGTAATCCCGCGCCCGCGGCGGCAGCAGGCTCGTGTCCACGGGTGCATACGAGATCATCGCGCAATTGCCCGCTGCGTCGTACTCCGCGATCGTCGTCTTGAGGAAGTTGGCGTCGTCGCGCGTGGGGAATTCCGGCTTGTAGTGCGCCCCGCGCGATTCGTTCCGCTGCAGCGCTCCTCGCAGGATCGCCTCGGCCAGCAGGATCATGTCCCGTAGCGCCCGGGCAAACGACAGGTTCTGGTTGGTCCACATCAGCGTGTCCGAGAGCTTCACCTTCTTGTAGCGTTCCTTCCACTGCTGGCACAGGTCCAGTGTCTGCTGCAGTTTGTCGTTGAAGCGCACCACCGTGCAGTTCAGCGTCATGGTGTTGCCCATTTCCTGCCAGAGCAGGTACGGGTTCTCCATGCCGTCGTTCTTCACCAGCCAGTCCTGCCGCTCCTGCTCCTGTTTGACGACGGCATCGTAGACACCCTGCGGCACGTCGGCCGCCGCGATGTGGTTGACGTCGCCGGCGTAGTTCCGGACGCACGGGCCGCCGAACAGGCCGTCGAAGATGCACGACAGCAGCGAATTGGCGCCCAGGCGGTTGGCCCCGTGATAGGCCACCGAGCACTCGCCCATGGCATAGAGGCCGGGGATGTTGGTCATCATGTTGGCCGGGTCGCCGGCCTTGAGTCCGCCGGATCTTTCGTCCTTGGCGAAGTTCGTCCACAGCCCGCCCATGGTGTAATGCACTGCCGGGAAGATCTTCATCGGCTCGTGCAGCGGGTCGGTGCCGACGAACTTCTCGTAGATTTCGAGAATGCCTTCCAACTTGGCCAGTACGCGCTCGCGGCCGATCTCCTTGACCTTGTCGCGCAGGTCCAGGTAAACCATGTTGCCGCCGCCCACGCCGTAGCCCTGCTGGCAGGTCAGGAACAGCTCGCGCGTGGCGATGTCGCGCGGCACTAGGTTGCCATATTTAGGATACTTCTCTTCCAGGAAATACCAGCGTTCGTCTTCTGGAATGGTGTTCGGCGGGCGGGTGTCGCCCTGCTTGCGGGGCACCCAGATCCGGCCGCCCTCGCCGCGGGCCGATTCGGAAATCAGCCGGCACTTGTCCTCGCCCGGTATCGCCGTCGGGTGTACCTGCATCATCTCCGGGTTGCCGAACTTGGCTCCCGCCTGGTAGCAGCGGGCCAGCGCCCCGCCGGTGCAGATGACCGAGTTGGTCGATTTGCCGAAGATCAGCCCGTGGCCGCCCGTTGCCATCACCACCGCGTCGCCGCGGAAGGCGCGGATCTGCATCGTCCGCATGTCTTGGGCCACGATGCCCACGCACCGCCCCTCGTGAATCACCGGCCACAGGAACTCCCAGAACTCGTACTTGGTCACCTTGTCTTCCGATTCCCACCGCCGCGTCTGCTCGTCCAAAGCGTACAGCAACTGCTGGCCGGTGGTCGCTCCGGCGAAGAAGGTCCGCTTGAACAGCGACCCGCCGAAGAGCCGCAGGTCGCGCTGGCCTTCCGGCGTGCGGTTGAAAGGCACGCCCATGCGATCCAGCAGGTCGATGATCCGCGGGCCCCAGTAGCACATTTCCCGTACGGGCGGCTGGTCGGCCAGGAAGTCGCCGCCCACGCAGGTTTCGTCAAAGTGCATCCACTCCGAATACCCCTGCTGCCGGGCGATTTCGTTGCAGGCGTTGATTCCGCCCTGGGCGCAGACCGAGTGCGAGCGCTTCACCGGCACCATCGAGAACAGATCCACATGCACGCCTTCTTCCGCGAGTTTGATCGCGCACGCCAGACCCGCCAGACCGCCGCCGACGACGATTACATTCTTCTTTGTAGCCATGTTATCTTCCAATCCACTTTCGTTTCTTCTCGATGAATCCCGCGTGGTGCAGCAGATGCTTCTGCGCCCCGCCGACCAGGTCGGCCAGGGTCTTCTTTCCGGCCTCGCTGTGCGTGCCAAATCGCTCAAAAGCGGCCTCGGGCAGTGCCCAGAGCACGCGCGACATCTGTCGGCGAACCAGGTTGATCATCATCCACGCATCCTCTGCCGACTGCCGCTGGTATTCGAGGCGGGTCGCCCATTTGCCCTCGTCAAACGCCAGCAGCGTCGGGGTTTCCTCGGCGATCACCCGCTTCATCCGGTCGGCCAGCACCGCCTCGGCGTCGGCCAGATGAATGAGGACCTCGTGGATGGACCAGCGGCCGATGTTCAGTTCGGCAGGGGGGTGCCGCCGCAGTTCGTCGGCCGAAAGGTCCGACACAAGCTGCGCAAGCAGCGAGGGTCCATTGGCGTAGGCTTCGATCACTTCACGGTTCATGTCGGCACAACCTGTCGGGCTCCCGGCTTGGGAGGTCCAAAACGGGGATTATAGAGATGGCGGCGAGGGATGCAAAAGCGCGGAAGTGCAATCGCCGTATTCACATCATCCGTGAACGCGTGTATACTCGACCAGAATGAGATTTCGATTTGCATCCAGCAAATTGCGCATTCTTTACGAAACCGGAACGGGAAGGTTTCCCCCGGATGTGGTTCGAGGCTTCTTCCGCGTGATGTCGATCATTGCCGAAGCTGCTGATGAACGGGATTTGTATGCGTTCAACGGCTTGCGTTATGAGAAGCTCAAGGGAGATCGCGTCGGTCAACACTCATTGCGTCTGAACGACCAGTGGCGATTGATCCTTCGGCCAGTGTCCGATGTTGATGGCCGGGTGATGCTGGTTGTCGAAATTGTGGATTATCATCAGTAGAGGTTCGCCATGAAGACACACGAAACAATAGTCCCCGCCGTGGTCCTGCCGCCCGGAGACACCATCCGTGAGGAATTGCAGGCGCGCGGCTGGTCGCAGCGGGTTTTCGCGAGCCGGATTGGCCGGCCGGTCCAGGCGGTAAATGAGATTATCCGCGGCCGGCGACGAATCACCGCCGAGACCGCACTGGCTCTGGGCGAAGTCTTCGGCACATCGGCCGAGCTATGGATGGGCTTGGAAGGCCGCTATCGGCTGCATCTGGCCCGGCAGAATCGCCGGCGAAGAATGCCGGCATGAAGGGCTGGTTTTCACTGTCTGGCCGAGCATGGGGCTGTCACTGCAATCGGCAGGAACTCAGTGGGCCATTTCGTTTTGCTCGTGCCCCCAGATCTGATCGGGCTACGCCGATCCGTCATCGAATCTTGCGAGGACCATCTCGGGACAGCGTGTGATGATATCTGGTGGCAGCCTATCGCGAGTGATCAGACAGGCATGTTGATCTGCCTCCGCGTAGAAATCCTCTTGCCAAGGTCTTGCTCCAAGGCGGGGCAGCAGTTCGGTCACCCGCTGTTTGTTGAGTCCGTCTCGTTTCCGGCGAGCGTTGTACAACGTCACGTCTTCCTCCGGCAACGCCAATCCGGACTGCTTGAAAAGCCACCTCTCATCCTCCTGAGCCGCCCACACGAACCTCTCGACAACCGTGCCTCCGAGATTGCGACGATGTGTGAATGTTGCGCCTGGCTGAAACCTGGTTTGGGTGTCGTGTGCTGACCAGTGCATAGAAGTCAGGCCGTGATTTCGGGTCAGGCATGAGCACAAGGAATCGTATCCGTCGCACAAAAAGCTATTGTTCCAAAGCACAGACGACCGGCTGCGTGTCGGTAAGACCAAGAACTGAGTGGGAAAGTTCGCGAAATATGGCACGGTATGAAGGGCGGCGTCGAGATCCACGAAACGTGGCCAAGACACCGTCGGCGGCGGATTGTCAAAATTATCCAAGTACTCAGTTACCTGCGCGACTACCGCCGTCCCCACAGTATCGACGTCACCTTCGACCAAATCCAAAGTTTGTGTGGTGGGCCACCATCGTTCAAGCGTTTTGGTCCGAAGTGTTTCAGCCATGGCCTGCCTTAAGAGCCTTTGTTGCCATGCCGACATTATTACTTCGACGATCTCGTGTGTAAATGACCATGCAAAGTCGGCTGAGTCGGGTCGCAGGGTCATCGCGCGGCCGTTTGAACCCGATCGGGATTCAAACTGGACCTTGTTCGCTTGCGGGAACACCCACCGGACACACTGAAGTGAGCTCCGAACAGGTACACGCAAGTCGGCGATCAGCATTTCGCGCATTCATCACCGCCGCAGCGTCTCGCAGTCCGATTCGCCGGCGATGATCGCCACACTGGCCATGCCGAGGAAGAGCCCGGAATCGACCAGGCCGGCGCGGTGGAGGATGCGCTCCTGGATGTCGGCCGGGTTGGCCATGCCGGCGGGCAGGAACGCGCAGTCGTAGATGTAGTTGCTGTTGTCGGTGATGTACGGCGTGCCGTCGGCGGTGAGCCGGAGAGTCGGGACGCAGCCGAGGGAACGCAGGTAGACGGCGCTGGCTTCGTGGGCGAAGCGGATGACCTCGACGGGCAGGGGGCTGCGGGTGCCGAGGCGATTCACGCGCTTGGAGGCGTCGGCGATGATGATGAGCTTGCGGGTACACTGGGCGACGACTTTCTCACGGACGAGCGCGCCGCCGAGGCCCTTGATAACGTCGAGGTTTGGCGCCACTTCGTCGGCTCCGTCGATGGTGACGTCGGGGCTGGGGCACTGGGCGAGCGTGGTCAGGGGAATACCCACTTCGATGGCCCGCGCCTCGGAGTGTTTTGACGTGGGGATGCCGCGGATCCCTTTCAGCCGGCCGGCTTTGATCTCGCGGGCGATGGCGATGAGGATGTAGTCGGCCGTCGAGCCGGTGCCAAGACCGACGACCATGTCGTTCTCGACGTATTCCAGTGCCGCCTCGGCCGCTCGTTCTTTCGGGTTCATAAGAAGGGGGAGAAGATACAGAGGCGAGGGTGAAAAGC
>JBEKVL010000300.1:0-7520 GCA_049514055.1 Tepidisphaeraceae bacterium
TTCAGATAATCCTCAAGCTCCTTACGCGATTTCTCCAAGTCTTTCTGGCCCTGGTCGATGCCCTTGAGCAGGGTGTCAAGCTGGGTTTCCTGTTGGTCGAGCTTCTCCATCAGGCGGGTGCGAAGCGCGCTCTTGTCGGGCAGGCTCTTGATGTTCTCGCGGATGCGGGTCTGGTCCTGGGTGATCGCGGCGATCTCGCCCTTGCTCTTGTCGATGCCACGCTGAATCTCGACGAGCTTCTGCCGCATTTTGGCGGCCGTGATCAGGGCATCCTTGACGGGCTGGGGAATCTCGCCGGCCTTGGAGTACAGTTCCATCGTGCCGACGTCGGCGCTGAGCAGTTGGAACTGCTCGCCCTGGACGATCTCTTCCTTCACGGTGAACGCGCCGGTCTTGCCGGCCGGGACGATGGTCTTGAAACGGTAGAGCCGATCCGTGGTTTCCAGCGCCTTTTCCGGCTGGACGAGCTTCCAGTTCTGGCGGAGCGGATGCTCGATGATGAGCGTCTTGTCGGTCTCGGCCTTGTTGTCGGCTTCATATTCCTGGGTGAAGACGATCTTGCGCTGGAGCTGCAGCACGCCTTTGACGATCTTGCCGGTCAACAGGGACGACTCGTTCTTGTTCTTTGTGGAGTTGACCAGCATTTGCAGGTCGATGCCGTAGCTGAGCAGGCGTTCCTGGTTGGGCGGGACGTTGTCGATCCTGGCATCACCGGCGTAGGTGGCGCCATCCAAGACGGTGATGGGTCCTTGCAGGAGATGTTTCCTGGTGGTGTTCTTGACGCGGGCGCCGTTGAGCGGGTTCCTGGCCAGGACGGCGGCGTTGTAGATGGAGAGGCGTTCGACTTCGATGGGGTCGGTGATGATGGGGATCATGGCCGAGCGCTGGCGGGGGAGGGAGACGTTGCCGACGGTGTACTGGAAGAGTTCGCCGACCTTGGAGGCCGAGGCGACGGAGGCGACGGACGCGGCGGCGTCCATGGGTTTTTCGACGGCGCCATCATAGAGGCGGTCTTGCCGAGCCAACTGCTGCTGTAGCTGCTGCTGGGGTTTGTCGTCACCTCTGGCGGCGGCCTCCCCTTTGCCGCCGAGAGAACGGGCTCGCTTGGCCCGCTGTTCGCCTGCGGCGTTGGCGAGACCGAAACTGTCCTCATCCGCAACGGCGAGTTCGATCGCTTTTCTCTGAGCAATTCCGGCGTCGTAGGTCTGGGGCCGGAGGCTGGCGTAGAGTTCGGGCTGAACGACCGGGCGGGGGATGTAGAGCGGCTGATAGAGTTCCTGGATGAACGAGATCGGCCGGCCGGAGACGAGGCTGAGTTGAACGTCGTTCCAGTCGTTGTCGGTCTGGTTCTCGACGATGGCCCAGCCCTGGAGTTGGTGTTTGTCCTTTTCGGGCGAGAGCAGCAGTCGATAGCTGGTCTTCCAGATGGGGGTTTCAACGACATAGCCGAGCCGGACGATCCGCTCGCCATCGCCCTGGAAGTTGATGGTGACGGTTTTTTTGTCCTGGTCGCGGGCCTGGGCAAGCGCCGAGAGGGCTCTGTTAAGTTCTTCGCCAAGCTGGGCATCTTCGAGTTCGAGCTTGGCGACATCGTCCATGTTGACGGTGCGAATGGTGTCGCCGGCCAGGAGGTTCATCGCCCAGATTTCGATGGTTGCCTTGTCCACGGCCTTGGGTTTCTTTTCCAGCCCGAGGATGGTCCCTGCCAGGCTCTCGGTGCCCGCGGTGACCTTGACCTTGGCACCGCGGAGTTGGTTGAGCAGTTCGGGAAGGGTGGGGTTGGAGGTGATATCCACCTGGAAGGACTTGAGCAACTTGTCGACAGGATCCTGCGACGGATAGACGATGGTGGTGACCTTGCCGCCGCCCATATCCTGGAGGACGAGGGATTTGAGGATGTCGTTGATCTGGTTGGTCTTGAAGCGGAGTTCGGTCGAGGAGTTGCCTTTGACCTGCCCGACGTGCTCGAAATAGCCGACGCCCGAAGAGAAGAGGACGACGGCTTTCACGGGCACATCGGCCTGTCCGGCGTCAGCCTTTGGGGCGTCGGCCGCCAGACACGGGAACGAGACGGCGGAAATGGCCAGAGCCAGAACGGCGGAGCGGAGGAGGTTTCTCATGGTCGGGGTCCTTGGTTTGGGAATTGGACGCGGAAGCGGGGGGAAAGTTCCCCGCGTAGTGTCCGCAGCCCGTCCTTCCTGTGGCTTGGCCAGTTCCGCAACGGATAAAGAAGACCTTCCCCTATAAACGTCCTGCTCGTTTATATGTCACCCTTCCGGGCAGTTTCGCGTATAACCTGCCCGAACCGCCGGCGCGCGGCGTTTGACCGTGGCCGGGCGGAAGCTAGGATACCTCAACTGATCGGTGGGTGCCGCCGATGAACTGGGAGCGATCTCGATGAGACAGGACTCGGCGAGGTCACTCTCCTCGAAAGGAAGGAAACCATGAACGTGTTACGCCGATTCGTTATGGCTGTCGTTGTGCTGACGCTGCTCGTTGGAACAGCCGCGGCTCGAGCCCAGGTGCTCAAGCAGCTTCCGGCCAACGCCTATGTGGTCGTCAAGCTCAACAACGCCGAGGCTGTGAGCCAGAGGCTTGGCGCGCTCATGCAGCGTCTGGGGCTGGCCAATTTCAACCCCGACCTAGCCGATCCGCTGGCGGCTCTCAAGAAACAGATCAACATCAAAGACGGCTTTGACGCCAAGGGTGAGATTGCGCTGGCCGTTTACGAAGATCCGGCCGGCGGTCCGGAGCCGCTGGGCCTCGCGCTCATCGCGGTGACGGATTACAAGGCATTCCTCGGCAACCTTGCCGCGGTGAAGGATGAAGGCGACGGTATCTCCTCCTTCACGCCCAAAGAGGGCGCCGAGACGGTCTTCGTCGCCAACTGGGGCACCTACGCCGCCGCGACCAACAACAAGGCCATGCTGGCCAAGAAGCCCGAGGGCATGACCATCGCCAGCGCCGCCGCGCAGAAGCAATTCGACAAGGCGGACGTTGTGATGTATGCCAACACCAAGCACATCGCCGCCAAGGTGTTGCCGCTCTGGAAGGAAGGCAAGCCGCAGTGGCTTGCCATGGTCGACCAGGGTCTTGCCGGCGTTCCCAACATGCAGCCCAAGTACGTACCCGTCCTCAAGGCCCTGGTCGTGCAACTGCTCAACACCGCGGAGGAGACGCTGCTCGACACCAACGGCTCGACCATCGCTCTCAACCTCACCAAGGACGGCGTCACGGCCACCGTGGTCGCTGACTTCCTCCCTGACAGCTACATCGGCAAGATCAACGCCGGCATGGCGAACAGCGATGCGAACCTGGTGGCCGGCCTGCCCAACCGCAAGTTCTTCGCGACCGTTGGTGGGACGATGTCCCCGGCCGTCACCACGCAACTCATCAACGACTGGCTCGGCCCGATCGTCAAGGAACTGAATGCTGTCGGTCCCGAGGCCAAGCCCATTCTCGACCTCGTTGACGCCCTCAAGCAGATGCCCGAGGCCGTGAAGACCTCAAGCGTCGCGTACGCCGTGCCCACCGGCGCCCCTGGCCAGCAGGCCCTGTTCCAGGTGGCCGGTGTCATCCAGGGCGATTCGGCGAAGGTGGCCGATATCCAGCGCAAGGCCCAGAAGGGCGCCATGGAAATGATGAAGATGCTGCCCAACCAGGGCATGACCATGGACTTCAAGCTCGAAGAGGGCGCGGCCACGGTTGCGGACGTCAAGCTCGACAAGGTCACCAACAAGTTCATTCTCGATCCGAACAATCCCCAGGCCCAGCAGGCCAAGCCCATGTTTGACATGATGTACGGACCCAACGGCATGTCCGGCGTCATGGGCGCGATCAACGCCACAACCTACGTCCAAGCCCTGGGCGGCGACGATGAGTTCAACACGGCGGTCGTGACCGCCGCCAAGAGCAACAACGGCGCCTATGCCCAGTTGCCGCACGTCAAGTCAGTCGCGGCCCAGCTTCCGCAGAACCGCTGCATGGTGGCCTACGTCCACCTGGACAATATCGTGACGACCGCACTGACCTACGCCGCCCAGTTCGGTTTCCGCGTGCCCCTCAAGCTCCAGCCCGATCTCCCGCCGCTTGGCGTGAGCGTTGGCACTGAAGGCTCGGCCATTCGGATCGACATGGTCATCAGCAACGAGCTGATCGAGAACGCCGTCTCCGCGACCATGCAGATGATGATGATGCGCCAGGGCGGCGGCGCCCGTCCCGGCGGCGGCCTGTAATCCGCATGCACGTACACGAGAAGCCCGCCGATGATTCGGCGGGCTTTTTTTGTTGGACGGCATCTTCACCACCCCATTCTATTCCGCACCACGTTCCGGTATACTGCGCCACTCATGAACGGCAACCGTCTTACCACCTTCGGCGGCATATTGGTCCTGGGATTCCTGGCGAGCTTGCCGGCGCGTGCGGCCGATGCGCCGGCGAAGCCGGTCACGCTCGACACCGACCCGCATCTGGTCGGTTGGTGGAAGTTTGACGAGGATGCGGGCAAGACCGCGGCCGATGCCTCCGGCAAGGGCCACGACGCCACGCTCGAAGGCGGAGCAGCGTTTGAAACACACTCGGCCGCCGGGAAGATCGGCAAAGCCCTCCGCTTTGAAGGCGGCGACGGGATCAGGGTCGCAGGCTACAAGGGCGTCACCGGTACACAGCAACGTACTGTGTCGGCGTGGATCAAGACGAAGAACGCCAACGGCGAGATTGTCTCCTGGGGCCTGAAAGACGCCGGCAAGATGTTTACCGTGGGGTTCATCCGCGCCCGCGTCGGCGTAACGCCCAAAGGGGGATACCTGTACATGAACGCGGCCACGGATGACGACCAGTGGCATCATGTCGTTGTCGTCGTCCGCGAAGGCTCGCCGCCCAACCTGCACGATGATGTCAAGCTCTACAGGGACGGCAGCCAGGCCGAGATCGGCGACATCGGGCTGCTGGACCTGTGGCCGATCGACACCGGCGACACAGAGGAGGTCCGGATCGGCCAGCGATACAAGGGATTGATCGACGACCTGCGCATTTACGATCGTGCATTGTCGGACCATGAGGTGGCGGCGTTGTACAAACTGGAGACCAATCGCCCCCTGGGCAAGCCCTGATTAAAGGAGACAGACCATGAACCAGCAGCAACCGAGTCGGCGTGAGTTCGTGCGGGACACTGCCCTGGCGGCCGCCGCCGTGACGGCCGTCATGAGCGGCATCATGGGCGCCGCCGGCGTGCGTGCGGCCGGCACCAATCCCATCGATACGTCCAAGATCCGCAACTACAACCCGAACATGGAGTACCGCCGGCTCGGCAAGACCGGGCTGATGGTTTCGGCCATCGGACTGGGCGGCCACAACCGCACGAATGACTCCGATCGCGCGCCGGTGGTCAACCGCTGCGTCGATGCGGGGATCAACTACATCGACAGCACCGGCGCCGGCGAACTGGTCAAGGATCTCAAGGCGCTGGGCACGCGCCGCGACCAGGTGTACATCGCCCTCTCCGAGACCGGCCGCGAGCCGCGAAACCCCGAGTTCCGCACCGCCACAAAGCTGCTCGAAACCCTCGACTGGGCTCTTCAGAACTCCAAACAGGAATACACCGATCTCTGGCGCATTACCGTCTACGAGCCGGGCGGCCGGCACACATTCGACGAGTCGGCTGCCGTGATCGAGGCATTGGAGAAGGCGAAGAAGGCCGGCAAGGCACGATTCACCGGTATCTCGTCGCACGACCGCCGCTGGTTCAAGTTCATGATCGAGTATTTCCCGCAGCTAGAGGTCATTCTCTTTCCGTTCACCACGATGACCAAAGCCGCCCCGAAGGACAGTCTCTTTGAATCGCTCAAGAAGTGCGACGTCGGCGCCTTCGGCATCAAGCCCTTCGCGGCCGGCTCGCTGTTCACCGGCCAGACGGACGAGGACATGCGCAAGGCGAGGCTCGCCCTGCGTTACGTTCTGGCGACAAACACGGTCATTCCCATTCCCGGCCTCAACAGCGTTGCCGAGGCCGACAACGTCATCAAAGCGGTCTCCGAACGACGTGAGCTGGACATCAGGGAAAAGGCCGAGATACACAGTATCTCCCAGGAGACTCTGGCCAACCTGCCGGCGCACTACCAGTGGCTGCGCAACTGGGAATACGTCTGATGTGTATCTGGCCGGCTGAATCGCGTGGCAGGGGCTGCCAGCCCGCGGTGTCGGTGTTCCGACACACCTGTCTTGTTTGGACACTCATTGCTATTGGCTGCGATCAGTCCACAACGGGAAAGAGCAACTCGCAGACGCGGCCGGCGACGGCGGCGGCGGTTGCCCGGCAGCCTGCCAGGCCACCAGCCAAGACAGACGACGCTCCGCTGCTGCTGCTCGACGACGAACCTGTCGCGGCCAGGGTTGAGGGGCAGGCCGATAACAGCCGTTGCCAGGTGTGCCATCTGAGTCTGGTGACGGAAGAACTGGTCGTGAAACACGCGAAAGTGAACATCGGCTGCGCCAGGTGCCACGGCGCGTGCGATGCCCACATTGCCGACGAATCGTGGGGCTCCGGCGGCAACGGCACCGCGCCGGACAAGATGTACCCACCGGCGAAGATCAACCCCATGTGCCTGGAATGCCACCCCCGCGACAAGCTGGACTACCAGCAGCACCGCACGTTCCTCGAAGGCGTCAGCGAGGAGAAGTTCTGCGTGAACTGCCACGGCAAGCACAAGATCCCCACCCGCAGGTGCAGATGGAAGTAGTGCCGCGTCAACATTTTGCGTGGGGTCTTCTACCTCTGATTGAGGATATTCCAATGCTGAACCAACATGTCGCGCCTGCGCGGGAACCTGCGTCTGGATTCAGAAGGGCATCGTTCGCCACGATCATCGCGGCGACGCTGTTGTTGGCGCTTCACCACCCGGCCGGGGCTCAAGCGCCGCTGCGGGAGCGGCTGAAGGCGACGGGATTCAAGATCGCCTATGAGTGTTACGTCGATGGCAACTGGGAGATCTTCGTTGCCAATGCCGACGGCTCCGAGGCGGTAAACCTCACCAACACGCCGGACGTGAACGAGCACTATCCGCAGATCTCGCCGGATGGGACGAAGATTTCTTTCGCGGTCGACCAGGGCGAGGGGCGCGATGCGGTTCGCAGCATCTGGGTGATGGATGTTGACGGGAAGAACCGCAGGCAGATCGCCGATCATGCCCGCGAACAGTTCTGGAGCCCGGACGGCAAGGCGATCGGATTCCTGCCGCAGGAATATCCCAAGTTCAACGTGGTCGACTACTACACCAAGGGGATGAGTTTCTACGACGTCGGCACAGGCAAGATCGAGCCGCACCAGAACAGCGCCAAACTGCATCACCTCTACAATCCCAGTTTCGCTCCCAATGGGAAATGGATCGCGGCGACGGTCCATGCCGGAATGGGGGTCGGCCACGCGATTCTGCTGATCGAGGCCCATGGCGACAGGATCATCAACCTGAAGATCCCCGGTTGCCGGCCGTGCATTGCGCCCGATGGCAAACAGATCGCCTGGG
>JBEKVL010000301.1:0-7512 GCA_049514055.1 Tepidisphaeraceae bacterium
CGTTCGAGGATGAGACTCTCGACGCTCTTGGAGCCGACGCCGCCGAGAATGAGGTGGCGGTCGGGGTAGCGATCCTTGATGGCCTTCATGGCGAGGATGGTGAAGGGCAGAAGGTTGGCCATGCAGGAGAGGCCGATGATCGGGGCGGGGTTGTCCATGAACGCGAGGAAACGTTCCATGTCGAAGGGATCGTCGCTGTCTTCAAGCTGATAGTCGCGGAAATCGACGGTGAAGCCGGCCTGTTCAAGGACGCTGACGAGATAGAGGCAGCCGAGCGGGACGTGGCGCTCGCGCTCGATCTCCTGGCCGTAACGCATGAAGAGGAGGTTGAGGTTGACGAGGGTGAGGTGAGGCATGGGGAATAACGATGAAGGATGAAGGATGAATGAAGAATTATGAATGCAGAATGCAGAATTTATGGGTTGTTGGGTTTGGGGCGGTCGGGGCGGATGCCGTCGATGGCGATGGGGAAATCGGGGTCGGTTTGGGCGGCGGGTTGCGAGGTGGGTGCTGGCGGCCGGTCGGGGCGAATGCCGCGGCTGAGGGGTTCGGACGCCGGGGTCGGTGGTGTGGGCATGATGCCGGCGATGATCATGGGCGGTTCGGGCTGCGGAGACTGGGCGGCGGGCTGGGTTGTCGGGGCGGTGGTTGACGTGTCGGGGCGATCGACGCGAATGCCTCGGATGGCCACGGGACGATCGGCGATGCCGCCGAAGACGGCTATCGGCACCGGTGCCGGCGCGTCGGCGGCCGGCCGGGTCGTGGGTTGCGTGATGGGCTGGGTAGTTGGTGCGACGGGAGGGATGTCGGCCCGAAGGCCGCGAATGGCAGTGTTTTGCGGGCGGTCGATCATGAGGCCGAAATAGGTGATGTTCGGCGACGGCTGGCTGGCCGCGGGCCGGGTTGTCGGCTGCGTGGCCGGGCGGGGCGGGACATCGGCGCGGAGGCCAAGCATGGTCACATTCTCCGGCCTGGCGGGACGCGCTCCGAGAACGACGATGACTTCCGGTGGCTGAGGGGTCGCGGGTTCCGTTGCCGGCCGGGTGGCCGGGCGCGTCGTTGTATCGGCGGTCAGGCCGGCGACTTCGACGGGCTCCGGCGGCCGGTCGATCCGTTCACCCGCGATTGGTGCGGGGTTGTCCGCGCGTACGGTTGGGAATCGGATGGTGGCAGGTTCGGCCATATGGCCGGCCATTCCATAGGCCATTCCACCGGTGATTGCTGCGGGGTTGTCCGCGCGTGCGTCTGGGAACCGGAGGGTGATCTCAGAAGTTGGGGGGCGTGTCTCAGGCTTGTCGGCCATCACGCCGGCCATGGCGACTAGTGGATCATCCGCAGGCTTGTCCAAGATGAGGGGTGTATCAGGACCGATGCCGAGAATGTTCGTGGCCTCGGGACGGTTGATCATGGCCCCGGCAACTGGGGTGACGGGCTGAGTCGGTTGTGTCGCGGGGCGAGTCAGAGGTCTGATGTTCACCACGCCGGCGACGGTGGTGATGACCTGCTGCTGAGCATCAGCGGCTTCGGCCGGGCAGGTCGCGGCGGCGGCAGCGTTGTCCTTGGGCATGTCCTCGGGGCGAATGCCGGCGGGTTTGGCATTTCTGTTGTCATCGCACCCGGCCTGGACGATGCCCAGGGCGGCCAGCATGACGGCGGCGACTTTGCCGAGGAAGGCGGGCATGTGGGTCTGGGGCACGGTGGTGGCGGCGATGATGGAGCGGAGTTGGGCGGCGGGGACGGCCGAGAGCATCATGCTTTCGGCCGCGGAGAGTTCCAGGCCGATGCTGCGGGCGGCCTGGCCGCGTTCGGTGAGCAGCAGTGAACGGAACTCGGGATCGACGGCGGCCTTTTTGACGAGAACCTCGATGCCGCGCGGGACGCCACCGACGGCCTTGCCGCATCCGGGCGGCCGGCCGCCGACGATCGTGGTGCGGATCGCTTCCTGTTCTTGCGGCCGCGGTCGATTTGCGTCATTGGCCATTACTGTCTCCGGTGGATACCAGGGTTATTGCATGCGTTCGGAGTTCACGCTTTAGCGTGTCTTGCGGCCGATTTCGCCGGAAGACACGCTAAAGCGTGAACTCCGAACGTGGCATCTGCATGTTGGACGCGCCGGGCGTCGGGAAGTTCCATTGTGGCGGCGATGGTTCATCGCGGTGGGCCGCCGTCGTTCTGGCACGGTCCTTTGGCCCATCCGCATGCAATGGAAAATGTCGGAAGGGTCATTCCGAGTGTACTTGCGAGGAATCCGGCTTTGGAGTTCGAGGCCAGATGTTTCGCGAGTACGCTCAGCATGACGATGAATGACGGTGACCGGGGAACCGCGATCAACGGTCGCGGCAGATTCGCCTTGTCAAACCAGGCTCAGCAGTTCGCGAACGTACTCGCGAACGCCGGCGTGGCCGCGACGCAGGGCGGTGTGGTTGCCGTGACGATCGAAGAGTTCGATGGCTTTACGCGTGTCGAACTGGTTTCTTGGGCCGGGGCCTGTGCGGTCGACGATCGTGGCCGGGGAACCGCACAGTTCCTTGGCGAATTCGGCGGCCGTCTGCCAGTACATGTAGCAGTCGACCAGGTTGTACAACTGGCCGGCGACGGCGTCGTCGCCGAGCGCCAGGGTGAGCGCATCGGCCACATCGCGGACGTGGGTGATCTTGCCGCCGTGGGGCGTGTCGATGGTGCCGCCGAGGCGGGCGGTGCGGATCAGATCGCCCCATTGAGCGTATCGCGGGTTGGGGGGAATGCCGTAGATGGCGGCCGGCCGCCAGGCGCTGGTGTTCAGGCCATAGGCGTGACGATAGGCGACCAGGTGCGATTCGACGGCGGCCTTGCCTGCGCCGTAGATCGTGTTGGGCCAGGTCGGGTGGCGCTCGTCCAGCGGCCGATCTTGAAGGATGTCATGATAGACCGAAACCGAGCTGACGAAGAGGAACTGGCGGACTCCGGCCAGCCGCGATATCTCCAGCAGCCGCAGCGAGCCAAGCACGTTGGCCTCGAAGTTGCACAGGGGCGAGAGCTCGAGCGCGTGCCAGTCGTAGGAGTTGTGGATGACGGCATCGACGCCCGCGACGAGGGCGGCCTGCGCCTGCGGGTCGGCCTGGTCGCCCACGCACCACTCGGCGACAAAGGGCGCGATACGATCGCGGCGGCTCTGCGGGCGGACCATCGCCCGAACACGGTGCTCGGCGCGATGCAGCGCCTCGGCGACGTGGCTGCCGACAAATCCACTGGCTCCGGTGAGTGCGACGAGCATGGACTTCTTCCGCTCCGTCAATGACTCCGAGCCTGACCTCCGCACGTCCTGCGTTCACGCTCCCCGGCCGAACAGTTTGACCGGGTCGATCACGTTGACCTTGTGCTTGCCGAGGGTGCGGATCGCCGCGTCCGGATCCTCGAAACGGAAGATGAGCGTCGCCTTGCCGGTCCTGGGGCCGTTGGTGAAGGCATACATGTATTCGATCGACAGCTTCTGGAGCTCGCAGACCGCGAGCATGTCGGCCAGCCCGCCAGGACGGTCCTCGACATCAAGGGCGAGCACTTCGGTGACATTCACGACGAAACCGGCCTTGGCCAGCACGTCCTTGGCCCGCTGCCAGTCCTGGACGATCAGGCGCAGGATGCCGAACTGCTGGCTGTCGGCCAGGCAGAGCGTGACGATGTTGATGCCCGCCTTTGCCAGCGCGTTGACGGGAGCGCTGAGCTGGCCGGCCCGGTTTTCCAGAAAGAGCGACAGTTGGTTGATCTTCATATCTTGCCCCAGTCCTTTACGGGCGCGATTGCAAATCCGGGAGGGTCGTGCTCCCGCACGACCGCGGCCGCACGGGGTGCGGCCCTCCCGGGAGAATGGTCGCGCCCTCCTTTACTTGAGTTCCCGTTGATCGAGCACGCGAGCCGCCTTGCCTTCGGACCGGCGGATGGTCCGCGGTTCCACGAGCGTCACCTTGCAGCGAACGCCCAGGGTATGTTCGAGCGAGTGGCCGAGCCGGTTCCGCAGGTCTTCCAGTACGCGGATCTTGTCGGAGAACACCTCCGGGCCGACTTCCACCTTCACCTCCATCTCATCCAGGCCCTTCTCGCGGGTCAGCACGATCTGGTAGTGCGGCTGCGTGCCTTCGACCGCCAGCAGGGCGCACTCGACCTGTGATGGAAACACGTTGACCCCGCGGATGATGAACATGTCGTCCGACCGCCGCGTGATGCGGGAAATTCGCCGGATGGTGCGGCCGCAGGCGCATTGCTCCCTGACGAGTCTGGTCACATCCCGCGTGCGGTAGCGGATCATCGGCATGGCCTGCTTGCTGAGGGTGGTCAGGACGAGTTCGCCCTCCTGGCCGTCCGGCAGGACCTCGCACGTCCCGGGGTCGATGATTTCCGGCAGGAAATGGTCCTCGAAGAGGTGCAACCCGGCCTGGCAGCAGCATTCCGAGGCCACGCCCGGGCCGATGATCTCGGACAATCCGTAGATGTCGTATGCCTTGATGCCCGACAGGGCCTGCATGCGTTGGCGCATGGCCTCGGACCACGGCTCGGCGCCGAAGACGCCGACGCGAAGCCCCTTGGGCGGCGAGCCCATTTCGACAGCCCGCTCCCAGAGGTGCAGGAAGTAGGACGGCGTGCAGCAGATGGCCGTCACGCCGAAGTCGGTCAGCACCATCACCTGGCGCTCGGTGTTGCCGCCGGAGATGGGGATGACGGTCGCGCCCAGGGCCTCGGCCCCGTAGTGCGCGCCCAGGCCGCCGGTGAACAGGCCGTAGCCGTAGGCGTTCTGCACGATGTCCCCGCGGTGGACGCCGCAGGCCGCGAAGGTGCGGACCATGACGTTCTGCCAGACGGCGACGTCGGCCTGGGTGTAGGCGACGACGATCGGCTTGCCGGTCGTGCCCGAGGAGGCGTGCAGGCGCACGATCTCCTCCATGGGCGATGCGAACAGGCCGAATGGATAGGTGTCGCGCAGGTCGGTCTTGACCGTGAACGGCAGTTTCGCGGCATCGGAGAGTTTCGCGATGTGCTCGGGCCGCAGCCCGCGCTCATCCATGCGCGAACGGAAGAGCTTCACGCGGTCGTAGGCGCGCTGCACCGTCGCCCTGAGCCGGCGCAGTTGGACATCTTCGAGCTGTTTTCGCGGCAGGTAGTCCGGCGCGCTGGCGGAATTGAAGCCCTCGCCGATGTCGTTCCAACTGGTTTGCATATTCCTGCTCCTGTCGTGATCCCATGCAATTGAACCACAGAAACGAGGTAGAAGGGGAAAGGTAAAAGGAAAAAGAAGAAGTCCGACTTCCCTTTTTCTTTTTCCTTTTGCCTTTTCCCTTCGTCACGCCATGTTTCTTCCCATCTCAAACGCCTTCACATTCGCGTCCATGCCCTTCTCGGGCAAAGCCGCGGCGAGCGCCTCCCGCCAGAGTGATTCGGGCAGGTCCAGGTGCTTGCTGAGCATACCCATCAGCGCGATGTTGAGCGAGCGTTTGCCGGGCAGGTCGTTCTCGTTGACCATCTCCGGGCGGATCAGCACGCCGCCGGGCTTGAGTACCGGCAGGTTGTTGTCCACCTGGTCGGGCGAAAGCACCACCAGGAAATCCGCCTCGCCGGCCGGGACCATCGGCGACAGCACCCGCGCGCCGAAGCGCACGTCGCTGGCCACGGAGCCGCCGCGCTGGCTCATGCCGTGGACCTCGGCCTTTTTGACGTCGAGCCCCGCGCGGAAGGCCGCGTCGGCCAGGATGTCGGATGCCTTGACCACGCCCTGCCCGCCGAGCCCGGCGATCACCACATTGGTCACCCTGCCTGCCATCTCACTGCTCATGAATTCTCCGTCAGCAATTCCGTCAACCACGCCGGGCAGCGAATCGGCCGCCCGGACGCATCGGTGATCGCATGCACCGTATATCCATCGACCACTTTCGCGCCGTCAGCGTGGGCGATCTCCATGTCGAACCGCAAACTCGCCCGGCCGCTCGCACTGATTCGCGTACACACGACGAGCACATCATCATATTTCGCCCGGCCGCGGTAATTCACATGGGCTTCGACCAGTGGCAGAAACGCGCCGCGTTGCTCGAATTCCGCATACGGCAGGCCGACGGCCCGCAGGGCCTCGGTGCGCCCGCACTCGAACCACTCGAGCGCCCGCGAGTTGTAGAACGTCCCAAGCTGGTCCGTCTCGCTGTAGCGAACGCGAAGTTGCATCGTGTGCGGCAAACGGTCCAACGACATACGGGCGCTCCGAACAACAGGACCTGAGACACAAATCAGGGGACTATTGTATCCGGTCCGCACCGCGCCGCTAGCTCCCGCTGACATGGAGTGCCCGCTGATATGGAGTCAGTGAGTTATTGGTTAGTCGTGGCAGCGACAGTGCGGATGGGGTGATCGGCAATCAATGATCCGCGATCGGCGGCTTCGTGGCCTTCAACCGAACGAAGCGGACTGTCTACGTAAGGTACATGGAGAATCTCCTCGCTCGCGGATGGATGGTTGTTGTGTGGTCGCTTTCGATGCTGGCGACGTTGCCGCTCCTGGGGGCGGAAGTGTCGCCGGTGGTGATTACGATTGACTGCGCGACGGACCTGGGGAAAGTGTCGCCGCGCGTGGGATTCCTGGGCGGGCTGCGGGATGGGACGCCGGATGAATGGTTGCGGCCACTGGATATCTCGCTGTGGCGCATCGGGCATCAGTTTCGGGGGCGCGTGGCCGGCGGGCTGGCCGCGGCGGTGGATCGGGTGGAGGGGCTTGGGGCGACGTACAAGCTCGTGATGAGCGATTTGGTCAAGAGCCAGCCGGAGGATTGGGGCGTGTACGAGGCGGATGTGAAGAGGCTCGTCGGACAGGTTGGGATCGCCAGGGCACAGCGGATGATCTGGGCGCCGGTGAACGAGCCGGATCTGTCGCACAAGCCGATCGAGAAACAGATTGCGATGAATGGGGTGGCGGGCCGGAAGAGCCGACGAAGGAGAATCCCGGCCGATTGAACGCGGGCCTGGCGGCTGTCTGGTTCTACCACCTGGGAAGTGTCTACAAAGTGGATCGTGCCTTCCGGGCAAACTGGGGGAAGGAGGATGATTATCTGGGCGGGATCGTCGATCAGGAACACCGGCCGCATCCGGTGTACGAGGTGCATCGCATCTACGGCCAGACCAAGGGCCAGACGCGGCTGGAGGCCAAGGGTTGTACGGCCACGATGGGCGCACTGGCGAGCAAGGGGACAACGGGTGGGCTGGAGGTGCTGCTGGGGAGCATTGATAAGGTGACGCAGGCGGTGACGATCGAGGTGGCCAATGCGCCGGCCGGGCCGGCGAGCGTGGAGGTGAAGGTGCTGGGTGGGCAGGGGAAGGCGGAGGTTGTGACGGTGACCGTGGAGCGGCGGGATGGGAAGCTGCGGATCGTGCTGCCAAAGGTGGCCCCGGATCGGGCGTATCATGTGACGTTGGGGACAACGAAATAGCCCATTTGGAGTGCGGCGGTCTCGACGCCGCTTTTCAATACGCGTCGAACTGGCGTACGGCAATCGAATCGGAG
>JBEKVL010000302.1:0-7503 GCA_049514055.1 Tepidisphaeraceae bacterium
CGAGAATGCACTGATTGTCAGCGATTTTCACGGGTTCTGGTCGCACGCCGAGCCGGTGAAGGGTTCGCGATACCTGGTCATGGCGGCGGGAGGAAGCAACGACGTGGCCGTCCTCATGCAGGAATCGGCTATCACAGGACTCGTGGACGCCGCGGTCGCGGTCGACGTCAAAGCCGCCGTGGCAGCGGAGAAGCAGTTTGCTGGAGCACTGCGCCCCCAGGTTGACCCCGCCGCCCGCCGCGACGCCGCCCTCGGGCTGCTGAAGTTGACCTACGAGAAACGTTCCGGCTACGGAGGCTGTTATGGGCGCTATCTCTGGGCGCGCGTCGCCCCGGTCTACGCCGTGGACGAGGCCGCCCTGCTCCCCGCCGTGCTGGAGACGGTGCAGGCAAGAGACGCGAACCGGGATCTGCGCGAAGCACTGATTTACGGCGTCTACGATGAGATAGTGTCCCTTGGCCCGACGCCGCAACGTTCGCTCGGGTTGATTCGCCCCTTGCTCGGCCTGGCGCCCCAGCCGGAAGCGGCGCCGATGATGGATCGCCTGCTTCAGGTGCCGATCTGGAATCTTCTGTACCGGCCCGGCGTCGCTCCGCCATCTCCGGCCACGGTGATACCCGACGCCGCCGCGCGGGCCGAAATCGCCGCGGTTGTTTCCCGGTACAAGTCGGAACGGGCCAGACGCATCGCCCGGTGGCTCACGCCCGAGGAGCCGCCACAATAGTCCGGCGAACGGTACGTTATGCTGACACATTGTATGCTGGTCATCTTCGAGCACGGACTCCGGCTCCTGCGGGTGCCGGGAGAGCCCGCGCTGCTGGACTTGATCGAAATCCAGAGCGTCGGCCAGGCGGTGCGCCTCCTGAAGACCTACGAGCACGATCCGGTGGCGATGGCCCGGCTGCGCGAAGCACTTGCCCAGGATGCCGTCGCCACGACGCCTCTGAGCCTTACGAACGATCGGGTCATCCGCCTGCTGGCCCAGCGTCTGGCGGCCGGGCGAATGCGCATTGCCCGGCCGGAACAAACCCGCGCGGGCTTCGCCACGGCCGATGCACAGGCCCAGGCGGCCGCCCAAACCCAAGCCGCCGAGTCCGGGAGGACCACCAGGAAGAAACTCACCTGGATCGAGATCCTGGTCATCAACGATCTGACCGGAAAGCCGGTGCCATGGGTGAGAATGGCCGTGAAGGTGCCCTCCGGCGAGGAGAACTTCTACACCACCGACAACGAGGGCCTGATTCGCATCGAAGAGATCGACCCCGGCACCTGCGATGCCCGTTGCGACCTTAGGAACGCCACGCTCGCCGACACACTCGCATTCGTCGCCATGGGCCAGAAGACCGACAAGCCACCGTTCCCCGGCGATGCGTTTCCAGCGGACGGCACCACCCGACGCATCGCGGAGATCGAGGAGCACAAGGTCAAGACCGGCGAGAGCATCGGCAGTCTGGCCCAGAAGGCCGGCATCAAATGGCAGGATCTGGCAAAGTTCAACTGGAACACCGACGATCCGGAGTCGATTAACGATGCCCTCCGTGACCGCGTCGGTTGCACGAAAAAGACGCGCGACCGTCTCAACTACATGTTCGACAGCACCGACAAGCCGGGCATCGTCTACATTCCCACGAAATGGGAAGAAACCGGGCTGGCCACCGGCAAGCAACACGTCGTGCGCGTCAAACCCGTCAGTCTTTTCCTCGTCATCCTGCAGAACGAGCGAGAGTTGCGCATCCCCGAGGTCCAATACAAGGTCACGTTCGCCGACGATTCCAGGAAGTCGGGCAAACTCGGCCTGGCGGGCATGGATGGCATCAAAGACCCATACCCCGGCCCGATCGAAGTGCTCTACGAAGATCACACCGACATCCTCGTCAAGTCGCTGGCGGTAATGGCCCGCGATGCGTTTGACCGGCGCGATGTGGCGGAGACTTTCCGCATTCTCAAGCACGACCCCAAGACCGTCCAGGGCATGATCGACATGTACGCCAAGTACTGCAACGACCTGTCCGGCCGGGGATTCGTGAACGATGCCTACAACGAAGTCACCGATCCGGAGGCCGTGGGCCGAATGGAAACGCTCATGCTCCTGGCCGGCCTGAAGGTACGCAGCGGCCGCACGCTGACCCTGGCCCATCCGCCCGACCAGGAGTACGACGACCACGGCATCACCGCCCCGCCGCCGCCGCCGCCGTCCTATCCATCCTTGCCGCAGATCGAGGGGGTGAGCGACAATGGATAATTTCTACGGCGTCACCGAACCACCGCTGCAAACCGTCACTCCCGGCGCGAAGCTCGTCTATCGCGTCCGCTATCACACTCCCTGGATGGGCGGCCCCGATCCCTACTATGAATGGTACTTGTACGACGAGCGCGACGTGCGCAAGGATGACGGCAAGGTGCAGGTCCACGTCATGTACATGGGCCAGTACGACACCGTCTTCTGCCAGCGCGAGCAGACCTGGGACGACCTGGGCCACTACGTCGTGGTCTGCACCGTGCATCACGGCGGCGCCACCCAGGACGTGGTCTTCCGCACCAATGTCGAGCCTGTCGAGAGACTGCTGATCCCGGAACTGAAAGCGGCGGAGAAGGCCGGCCTCATGGACATCGAGGCCACCTGGCTCATGATCATGCGGTACATCCGCACACTGAAGGCCGTGGCGGAAAAGGCCCCGCCGACCACCGACAAAGGCAAGCGCGAACACAAGGAACTGCTCGAACAATACGAGAAATACGAGGACAAGCTCTGGAAACTGTTCCTGGAAGCCAGGGGCGAGCAGCGCTACGCCATCAACGCGGTGCATATCGAAAAGACCACCCAGCAAAAGAGCCGCCTCAACATCTTCATCACCCGCAGGCCCGACGGCGAATGGGTGCTGGTCGACTGGACCAACCCGATGGACCGTTCCCGGACCTGCGTCTGCACGGCCACGGGCAAGGACGGCGACACGGCCGTCCGGAACCTGCTTGAGGAATGGCGCTCCCGCAACCGCTACTTCGACGGCACCATCCGCTGCTACATCCCCTCGCCGCCGCTGGCCACGGCCATAGATCATCAATTTGACACGACAGGCGCATCATTCTGGGACAATGTGGCCAAGTTCTTCGAATGGGTGGCGCTGGGGGCGGCCGTCGTCGCCGGCGTGGTCACCCTGGTGGCGCCCGTGCCGGGTTCGCAGGTGGTTTCGGCCGCCATCTGGACGGCCATCTTCTCCTCCACGGCGGCCGCCGTCATCAACATCGGCCAGCGCCATGCCGAGGGCTTCGGCAACGCCAAGGACGACGCTTTCGACGCGCTGACCATCGTCTCAAACTGCTTTGCCGCCACCGGAATGTGGGCCAAAGGCGCCACCATCCTTGCCCGCAACGCCCAAGGGCAGGTCGTCAAGACCGTGCTCATCGGCTCGATCGCCACGGACGGTGTGCAGGGCGTCCTGGTCGCCGTCGATACGGCCGAGGAATTCGACAAGATCATGAACGACAAGACGCTGACCCCGGCCGAGCGCACCGGCCGGCTGGTCGAGCTCTTCAAAGGCGCCGCCCTGACCGCCACCATGACGTACATCTCGATCAAGGGCACCAAGCAGGATCTCGAACATCTCAACATCGCCGACCGCCACGGCAACACGCCGCGCGAGAAGCTCGAGAAACTCGGCAAGCCCGGCGAGGAACTGGACCTCACCGGCAAGCCCACCGTCGAGGGCCACACCAAGGAAGGCAAGCAGGTCACGACCATCGAGGACCAGCACAACCTCCAGCACTCCGAGAACGACTCGTCGGCCGGCAAAATCAGGCCGCGCCCGCGCAACAAGTTCCGCCGCAAATACAAGTCCGCCCCGCCACCCGAGAAGCGCGGCCTGCGCCCCGGCGACCACGAGCTTCTCTGCGCCAAGGCCCAGGAAAAGGAAGTCTACATTTTCGTGCGCGACGGCAATCCGGATTCCATTCAGTACATGGGCAAGGACTACACCACGCCCACCGGCAAAACCTATCCGACCACGTCCAAGGGCGAGGACATGAAGGCCAAGACCAGCAAGACCGACCCCACCAAGGGACTGGTCACGTTCCCCAACAGCATGGACGAGCGCTTCCGCACGCTGGAATCGCTGGCCGGCGAGCCGCCGCCCATGACCACGGCCGAACTCAAGGCGAACCCGGTTGAGTTCGACAAGCGCTACCAGCATTTCATGGATGAGAAGATCACCGGGCACCATTTCACCGTGCTCGGCGAGGAAGACGGCTGGCTGGTCATCGACCAGCAGGGCCGGGCCATCCACGGCGACGTCGACCTGCACGGGGTCTACGGCAAGGACGGCAAGCTGATGAACTCCGAGGCCGTCCGCTCGGAAATCAACGACGAAGCCAAGGCCACGCTGTTCCAGCACCCGGCGCATGACGAGTGGCCCGACCGCAACAAGGAGAAGGCCGGCGTCAACCGCGGACCGCAGGGTGACAAGGGCGTCACCGCGTACACTCCCGAGGGCCAGGTCTACTATTTCGACACCAACGAGGATATGAAGGCGTTCTTCCTCGACCATGGCCTGGACTGGAACTCGGCCTACGGCGAATACGAAGCGAACGTGAAGAGAATCAATGTCGATTGAGGTTTCTCCATGAGACGGCCCCCTTTTGCCAGCGCGGATGAACGCAACGAACTTGTCGCCCGGATCGCGGAGGTTTCCCTGCGCCACCACAAGGCCATGGACGCCGGCGATTTCGCTAATGGCCAGTCACTACGGCGGCAGATGCGGGCGCTGATCGACGAGTACCACGAGCGGCTGGCCCTGCGGGCCATCTGCTGTTGCCCCTACGACGCCGCGCCGCTGTTCTATCGCATGGATTCCTGGGGACTGGACGGCAAGTGGTGGAAACCCGACGGCCTGCGCGAGCATCCACTCCCCTGCCGGCATTTCTGCACGCTGCGCGGAGCCATCAACTTCGGCGGCAAGACACCGCGCGGCGGGGACTTCGACGCCCAGACCGGCCCGGAAGTCCCCTATGTCATCCCCCGGCTGCTGGAATTCGACACCATGCTGGCCGTGGTCGCCAAGGTGCCCCTGCCGTTTGGCGATGCCTATACCATCGGCTACTTCGCCGAGCGCCGCCCACCCGTGCAGCAACTGGCGGCCAACTGGCCCAGCAAACAGCACACCTACACCACGGCCATGGGAAGAGCCGAGTTCTCGTTCGACAACGACCCGTGGGATTTCGACCTGGACAAATGGATCGCCGCCGGCAAGCTCCTCTGGTGTCCGCCCGACAACCCGGCCGACGCGCCGCTCAAAGGCGCGCCCCAGGACTACCCGTATCGCCAGCTCCAAGGCGTGCGCGAGCGCATGATCGTCAGCTCCGCCGGCGTCTTCCCCGCCGGCCTGCCCGACGGCAGCTACATTTCGCCCTACGAAGATTAGCTTTGCCCCTTCGTCACTCCCCTTCCCCTTTCGGCATGACCGGGAATTCGGGCAAATCGTAAACTGGTTGCACCGCAACCGTTGTCATGCTGAGTCGTCACGGGCCTTTGGCACACCCGCATGGAATGAAAGATATCAGCACCGTCATTCCGAGCGTACTCGCGAGGAATCTGGCCTTGGCCTTCGAGGCCAGATCCCTTCGGCTCCGCTCAGGACAGGCTCTTCGCGAGTACGCTCAGGATGACGGTCTTCAGAACGATGTTCCCGGAATAATGGCCGCACCCCTCCCCTGTCGCCCACAACTTTCTTCTACCATCCGCTCCGCAGGCGCGGTAATCTTCCCCGCATGTCCCACTCCGTCACCATCGAAAACGACGCGTTTCGCATGGAGGTCTGGCCTGAGATCGGCGGGAAAGTGGCATCGCTCGTCGACAAGGCCGACAACCACGAATTATTCTTCTCTTATCCCGCCGAAATCCCGGACCAGCGGCCACGGTACGACAACACCTACGCCGATTCGTGGTGCGCCGGCTGGGACGAGTGCTTCCCATCGGTGGCACCGTCCCGCTACGTGGGCTTCCCCTATGACGGCATCGCCTCGCCGGACCATGGCGAGCTCTGGGGCCTGCCCACCACGGCCGTGCCCACCAGGAACGGCATCACCACGGTCTGGCACGGCCTGCGCTTCGGCTACCGGCTGACGCGCAAGCTCCATCTCGAAGACCAAAGTATACTTGCCGACTACACCCTCGTGAATCTCGCGCCATTTCCTTTCCGCTTCGTCTGGGCCCAGCATGTGCTACTGGCCCTGCGACAACAGATGGTCGTGGAAATCCCCGCCGCCGGCGAATGGCGTTTCAGCCACAACGCGTCCGGGGAACGCAAGGATGAGCCGTTCCGCTGGCCCAGGCTCGGCGACCTGGATCTGTCGCTGCCGGAGTCGCTGCCGGCGGGCAAAGGCTGGAAAGTCTTCTCCTCAAGCCCCATCGATGCACCGGCCGTACTCCGATACCCCGCCCGATCGCGCAGACTGACGATCGAGATCACCGTGCCCGAGAATCTCAAATGCTACTGGGGTGTATGGATCAGCACGGGCGGCTGGGCACAACACAGGCAGTTATCGCTCGAACCGACCACCGGCCGGTTCGACGAGCTCGATCGTTGTATCCGCGACCACTCGGCCGCCATGATCGACCCGCTCGGGAAGATGGAGTGGCAGGTGAAGTGGACGACGGGAGCGGGCTGAGGGCGATGCGGGATTCGGGATTTGAGATTTGAGATTTTAAATTTGAAATCTCAAATTCGAAATCTGAAATCTGAAATTCTGCGATTTGAAATCCCGCATCCTCAACCCGCCTCATTCACGATCCTCTGGTTTTTCCGCTCACGAAAGTTCCTGCCGCATTGTCTTTATAGGGAGGCTGAAAACGGGTCAGGGACCAATGGAGGCTGAAAACGGGTCAGGGACCAATGGGGGGAATGAGACGGGGAGGGGAAACGAGACGCGGACGCAGCTAGTGGATCGAGCGAATCAGACGGTGCCTCGCCCCATTGACTACTCCATGACATTATAAGCAATGGCTAAAAGCACATGCCAGAAGTCGCCCATTCCGCGGCTAACCCCCGATCCAGCCACGACTTGCACTTCGACTGTTGCGCGCGGGTGTTGCGCGCGCAAGAGAATTCCCATTTTCACAAATCACACCCCCACAGCGTGAACCCCCATTTTGCGCTGCGCGCTGTTGCGCGCAAAGTGCCCCGCGCGCGCAGCGCCACGGATAATATGAAGGAGCCATATGATGTCGCCAACCCTTGTTCATTCGTGCTTCGGGATTCATTCGTCATTCGAGCTTCGGGTTTCGTCATTCACCAAAGTCCCCGACTCCCTTCCGGACTCACCCGGAACTCATCGGAACGCAAGCGGCACCCAACGGGACCCAACGGGATCCAATCGGGACGGCTTCTGGACCCGAAAAAGGGCGTGGTTCAAATCGAGGCGGTTCTGGGTGACAGAGTGTAGCCGATCGCCGTGACGGCGGGAGACGTCGCAAGCCAAGACTGGGATGGGTTGGGAGCGGACCTCAGTTCT
>JBEKVL010000303.1:0-7422 GCA_049514055.1 Tepidisphaeraceae bacterium
ACCGCGGCAGGAGCAGATTGCCCAGGCGCGGGCGGCACTGGCCGAACTCGAGCAGCGGCGCGACCTGGTGAAGAAAGGCCCGCGGCAGGAGACCATCGACCAGGCCAGGGCGAAGCTGGGGGAAGCCGAAGGGGCGCTGGCGATATCCAGGACGCGGCTCTCCTACACGACGCTCGACAGCCCGGTCTGGGGCGTGGTGTTGTCCAAGAACGTCGAGAGCGGCGAGTACGTCGCCGCCGGCACGCCCATTGTGACCGTCGCCAATCTCAAGGATGTCTGGCTCCGCGCCTACATCAATGGTCCGGACCTGGGACGGGTGAAAGTCGGCCAGAAAGCCCGCCTTTACACCGACAGCCATCCCGGCAAACCCTACGACGGACGAATCTCCTTCATCGCCTCGGAGGCGGAGTTCACGCCCAAGAGCGTGCAGACCGACAAGGAACGCGTGAAGCTCGTCTACCGCATCAAGATTGACCTCGACAACCCCGACATGGAACTCAAGCCCGGGATGCCCGCCGATGCGGACATCGTCATCGAATGATCCATGGACCCGATTCGTGCGGACAATCTGACCAAACGCTTCGGCGAATTGACCGCACTGGACGGCCTGAGCCTGAGCGTGGCCGAAGGGGAAATCTTCGGCCTGGTCGGCCCCGATGGCGCGGGCAAGACGACGACCATGCGCCTGCTTACGGGAATCATGGACCCCGGCAGCGGGGACGCCTGGGTGGCCGGGCGGCACATCGTCCGCGAGGCCGAAGCCCTGAAGGAGGAGATCGGCTACATGAGCCAGCGATTCGGGCTCTACCCGGATCTGACTGTGGCCGAAAACATCGCCTTCTATGCCGACATCTACGGCGTGCAGCGCCGCGGCCGGGATGCGAAAGTCGATCGCCTGCTGGCGTTCAGCCACCTCACGCCCTTCAAGGCCCGCTACGCCGGGAACCTCTCCGGCGGCATGAAGCAGAAACTGGGCCTGGCGTGCGCACTGATCCACACCCCCCGCGTATTGTTCCTCGATGAACCGACCAACGGTGTCGATCCGGTGTCCCGCCGGGATTTCTGGCGCCTGCTCTATCAATTGCTCCGCGAGAAAGTGACCATCTTTGTCTCCACGGCCTACCTCGATGAAGCCGAGCGGTGCAACCGCATCGCCCTGATCGACCGCGGCCGGCTGCTGGCGCTGGGCACGCCGGACCAGGTCAAACAGCTCATGCGCGGGACCATCCTCGAGGTGCGCTGCTCCGATCCGCGGGCGGCCACGGCACTGCTGCGACACGCGATGCCGCAGGCGTCGGTCGGGCTGTTCGGAGACCGGGTCCATGTTGTCACCACGGCAACCGAGGATGCCGAAAACCAGGTCAGGATGCTGCTCGGCGAACATGGTGTGCAATTGGAGGCCATTCGCCCCGTGGAGCCGACGCTCGAGGATGTGTTTGTCTCGGCCATAGAACCCGGTCGGGGAGGGCACCCAGGGCAATCGCATGAAACCGGGACAGGGGCCGGTTCTCCGTTCGGAGTTCACGCTTCAGCGTGTCTTATGGACGTCTCCAGGGCAGACACGCTGAAGCGTGAACTCCGAACGCGCCAAACGGCCGACAACGCGGTTGTGGTGAAGGATCTGCAGCGGCGGTTTAACAGCTTCTACGCCGTCAACCGCATCAGCTTCCAAGTGCAGCGCGGCGAGATCTTCGGGTTCCTTGGCCCCAACGGCGCCGGCAAGAGCACGACCATTCGCATGCTCTGCGGCATCCTCGCTCCCACCGGCGGCAGCGGAACGGTGGCCGGGCTGGACATTCGCACCCAGGCCGAGCAGATCAAGACGAACATCGGCTACATGAGCCAGAAGTTCTCGCTCTACGAGGACCTGACCGTCGAGGAAAACATTGACTTCTACAGCGGCATTTATCGCATCTCCCGGGAAAAGAAGCAGCAGCGCAAGGAATGGGTGATCGAAACCGCGGGCCTCGAGGACCGCCGAAACAGCAAGACCGCCACCCTCTCCGGCGGCTGGAAACAGCGGCTGGCGCTTGGCTGCGCCGTGCTGCATGAGCCGCCGATCCTGTTCCTGGATGAGCCCACCAGCGGTGTGGACCCGCTCAGCCGACGGCAATTCTGGGACCTGATCTACGAACTGTCCGGGCGGGGCGTCACCGTGTTTGTCACCACGCACTACATGGATGAGGCCGAGTATTGCGGCCGGATCGGCCTGATCTACCGGGGCGAACTCGTCGCTTGCGGAACGCCGCGACAACTCAAGACGGATTACATGCGCGAGGATATCCTGGAGGTCGTCTGTGATCGTCCGCAGGATGCGATGGCGGAAGTCGAGCGAATGGAGGGTGTGAAAGAAGCGGCGCTGTTCGGCAGGGGACTGCACGCGGTGGTGAACGATGCCGTGCGGACGGCAGACCTCATCCGCCAGGTGCTTCCGCAGCGAGGCTATGCGGTCAAACAGGTCGAGAAGATCGTTCCGTCCCTGGAGGATGTGTTCGTGTCGCTGATCGAAGCCAGGGATCGTGCCGGACAGCCTGAGCAGGAGGTGCGGCAATGAAACGCTTCTCTCCCCTGCGCACCTGGGCGATCGGACGCAAGGAATTCCTGCACGTCTTCCGCGATCCGTGGAGTCTCGGCCTGGCGATTGTCATCCCCATGTTGTTGCTTCTGCTCTTCGGCTATGCCCTGACTCTGGATGTGGATCGCGTCCCGCTGATCGTCTGGGACCAGAGCCAGTCGCAGCTCAGCCGCGACCTGGTCAGCCGGTTCAGCGGGTCACGGTACTTCGCGATCTGCGCCGCCGCCTCGGATTATCAGGACATCGAGCGGGCCATCGACACGGGTGAAGCGCTGGCCGGCCTGGTCGTGCCGCGGGAATTCGCCGCCGATGTGAGCACGGGCCGGAACGCGCCCATCCAGATGATCTTCGATGGCAGCGATCCCAACACGGCCACGCTCGCCATGGGCTACGCTTCCGTCGTGGTTGACGGCTTCTCACAGGGTATCTCGCTGCAGCAGTTTGAGCGCAAAGGCGGCCGGCGGCCGGATCCGCCGCTGGATCTGCGCTCGCGTGTCTGGTTCAACGCCGAACTGGAGTCGCGCAATGCCATCGTCCCCGGGCTGATCGCCATCAGCATGATGGTCATTGCGGCACTGTTGACCAGCCTCACCGTTGCCCGCGAATGGGAACGGGGCACGATGGAGCAGCTCATCTCGACCCCTGTCAAAGGTCATGAACTGATCCTCGGCAAACTGCTTCCCTATTTTGTCATCGGCATGCTCGACATGCTGCTGGTCGTGCTCGTGGGCCAGTTCCTCTTCCAGGTTCCGCTCCGCGGCAACGTGGCGTTTCTGTTTGCGGTGGCGGCCGTCTTCCTGATCGGAGTCCTGAGCCTGGGCATCCTTATCAGCGTCGTCACCAGGAGCCAGCTCCTGGCCAGCCAGCTTGCCATGATCGCCACGTTCCTGCCGGCGTTTCTGCTGTCGGGGTTCATGTACCCCATCGCCAGCATGCCGCGCCCGATCCAGGTCATCACCTGCCTCATCCCCGCCCGCTACTTCGTGGAACTGCTGCGCGCGATCTACCTCAAGGGCGTTGGCCTGCGCGTACTGGGCTTCCAGGCCGGCCTGCTGGCGGCGTTTGGCGTGGTTGTGGTCCTCCTGGCCATTCTGAAGTTCAGAAAGAAGCTGGTGTAGCCATGTGGGGACGCATCCGGACCATGCTGGCCAAGGAGTTCATTCAGATCTTCCGCGATCCGCGGATGCGGATGGTCATCTTTGTGGTTCCCGTCATCCAGCTCGTGGTCTTTGGCTACGCCGCCACGACCGACGTGCGAAACGCGGCAACGGCCATCTTCGACCTGGACAACACCCCGGCCAGCCGCGAGTTCATCAGCCGCTTCACCGCCTCGGGCTGCTTTCAGGCCATCGAATATGTGGATGACGAAGCTCGTGCCCAGGAAATGGTTGATCGCGGCCTGGTGTACGCGGTTATCCGCATCGACAAGGGTTTCGAGCAGGACCTCGACGCCGGGCGCACGGCCAGAGTGCAACTGATCCTCGATGGCACCGATTCCAACACCGCCGGCATCATTCTCAGCTACGCCGGCAACATCGCGTCCCGGTTTTCCCGCGACATCATCCTCTCCCGGTTCGACCGCCGGCAGGGGGCCGGCCAGCGCCCGGGCCAGATCGATCTGCGGAGCCGGGCCTGGTTCAACGAGAACCTGGAGAGCCGGAATTTCTATGTCCCCGGCGTCATGGCCAACCTGGTGACGCTGATCACGCTGATGCTGACCAGCATGGCGGTGGTCCGCGAACGGGAGATCGGCACCATGGAGCAGGTGATGGTCACACCGATCCGCCCGTTAGAGTTCATTCTGGGCAAGACGGTGCCCTTTGTGCTGGTTGCGTTCATCGACGTGCTGCTGGTAACGGGCGTGGGCGTCTTCTGGTTCGGCGTGCCCATCCGTGGGAACCTCCTGCTGCTGCTCGCCTGCACCGGCCTCTACCTCCTGCCGGCCGTCGGCATGGGTCTGCTGGTTTCCACGGTCTGCCAGACGCAGCAGCAGGCGATGTTGTCCACGTTCTTCGTCTTCTTCCCGGTCATGCTGCTGTCGGGGTTTGCCTTTCCGATCGCCAACATGCCCCAGCCGGTCAAGTGGCTGACATACGCCAATCCGATGCGCTACTTTCTGACCATCATCCGCAGCATCTTCCTCAAAGGGGTCGGCATCTCCGTCCTCTGGCCGGATATGGCCGGCCTGGCAGTCATCGGCATCCTGCTGCTGCTTCTGGCCGTCAGACGATTCCACAAGACTCTTGGATGAGCGTGGATGCGCCAGACGCCTGGTCTGGATTGGGGGAGGTACTTTCACTCTATTCCAAATGGGCGATGAGGGATTTGAACCCCCTCGAAATTCCGGGGGAAAACAGGGTGTCGCCGAAAAAGAGGCGCAGAATCCGGCGCATTTACCCCCGAAAACCGACTTCGCGGCGGCCGTGGCGGCGATCATGGCCCTGCCGTTGACCGATGCCGAGAAGGCGGAGTGTGTGCGCCGGCTGCTGGCCGGGCAGCAGGCGGCAAAGTGATGGTCCGCTTGTGGCCGGCCGGCCCATGCACGAACGCGCCACCGTCCACCTGGTCCGTAGTGGCGTGGCCACCAGCAGGCCCACAGTGGCGCCAGCCAGCAGGACGATCCGGATGCCCTTGCCGCCCGGCTTCGCCCATGGCGCGTGGCGCTGGACCGGCAGCAGGCCGTCCGGTCGCGTTGGCCGTGCGAGTGCCACGGGGTAGCCGGATCGGCTGGCGGGGTCGAGGCCGTCGGCACCGGGGGGGAGGCCCGGAATCGACACCGATACCCGATTGCCCCCCTTCCGGAGTCCGCACACATTTCCAAAATCGGGCTTGATCGCCCCCAAACAGATATCGGCAGGAGCCCAGCGAGCCCGTCGGGATCCCCGACCCGGTGTTGGCGCCATCGCCACACGCCGATATCCACCTGAACCTGTCGCGTTCAATGGGTAAGCGGACCCGGCCGCAAGACCTTGCGCGGAATTTGCGGATTTGCCACCCAGCCCCTCTACATCCCAACGGCAAAACGATCATCATTTCCAGATTTGTGTTGCATTGCGCCCACGGCGGCGTAATCTATAAGACCAACGCATCCGATAATCCGATGGCCATGGCGAGCGGCGGGTGTTCGTCGCGATGGTGTTGCGATTCGGTGCGTGCGAGAGGAGAACCCAGATGAAGGCGAAGATGCTTCGGGCCGCGATGAGTGCGGCGATGTTGGCAGGACTGTTGCTGGCAGGTGTGGCATCCGCGGATGTTCTGTATACCGTCACCCCCTTGGGCACTTTCGGCGGGAGTGACAGCTACGCTATGGGCATCAACGCCAAGGGCGAGGTCGTCGGAGATGCTGCCACGAGCGGAAACGCGGCCTACCAAGCGTTTCTTTATGACGGCACGATGCATGACTTAGGGAACTTGCCCGGCGGGACTTCAAGTTACGCTCTCAGTATCAACAACAGCGGCCAAATCGTGGGGTGGGCTTCCACGAACGGGAACAGTGGCGAACACGCATTTCTTTATGACGGCACGATGCATGATATAGGCAGCTCCTTCGGCGGGACTGACAGCTACGCCACCAGTATCAACAACAGCGGCCAGATCGTGGGCAGCTCCTTCGGCGGGACTTCAAGTTACGCTCTCAGTATCAACGACAGCGGCCAAATCGTGGGCAATGCCACTACAAGCACCGGCGCTCCGCACGCGTTCTTCTACGATGGCACAATGCACGACTTGGGAACCTTACCCGGCGGGACTGGCACCTACGCCAACGGCATCAATGACCGCGGCCAGATCGTGGGCGGCGCATACACGAGCAATGGCGAAATACACGCATTTCTCTACGACGGCACCGCAGGGATGCAGGACTTGGGCACCCTCGTCGGCAGGACTACCAGTTGGGCTTTTGGAATCAACACCAGCGGCGAGATTGTCGGCTTTACCAGAAACAGCGTAGACGACCACGCATTTCTCTACGACGGCACGATGCGCGACCTCAATAGCCTGCTGGCCCCCGGCAGCGGCTGGACGATCACAGAAGCCCGAGCGATTAACGACAACGGTTGGATCGCTGCCTCTGGCACCAACCCCGACGTCAACGGTGGGGCCATACAGGCCCTGTTGCTGACGCCTGCTGCCGAGCCGTCAACGGTGCCCCTCCCCTCCGCCGCTTGGGCTGGCATGGCCCTGCTGGGCATCATGGGCATCGGCCGATACGTCGGCCGCAAGCACGTCATCGCCTGACCAGCGAACAACTCAACTTCGATACTCAAGCCCCGGTTGGCTCGCCCGCCCCGCAGAATGCGTCACATGTTCTAATTTCAGGCCACCAGACGATCCATCACGCTTGCCATCCTTCAGGAGGTGGGCAGGCAACGCCGCGTTGCTTCAAACCGCGCATGGTGTCGTAGCGGATCCGTATCACCGCGTCGGGAGTGGTAGCTGCTCGTCGGAACTCAACCTGATGCACCCGATGGTCCATCCTTTTGCCAAACCCAGTCGCCACGTTATCGGTGTCCTCGTCAATGGCCTCGTCCAGTTTCTCCCGCGACCTCGGCTCGAGTTGCGGAGTTCTCGGCCCCGCCGAGATTGAGAACTGTACTTCGGGTAGATCATCCTCAGAAAAGAACGCGGCGGCGATGATGCCCACGTTGGCCACTTGATGGCCCATTTGGCGGGCGTATCCCTTGGCTGCAACGCCGAACTCGAAGCTTGCAACTGCATTATCATCCAGACGCCAGCCTGGAACAACGATCTGCGCCTTAGGTCGAACGAGATAGCCCCCCGATTGGTAGCTTGCGGGTTTTCCATCTACGGTTGAAACCCCGTCGATTGAAGGAATTGCCGCAACTCGC
>JBEKVL010000304.1:0-7422 GCA_049514055.1 Tepidisphaeraceae bacterium
GGGATGAATCGATTTCTCTAATGTTGTTATTCATGGCATGCTCCAGTTGTGGTCAATAGACAATGTGTGGTCATCAGACAATGTGGCGTATCACCAGGTCGATCAGCCAGATGCCCGGGAAGGGCACGATGATGCCGCCGAGGCCGTAGATCAGCAGGTTGCGACGCAGGATGACCACCGCCGGCGCCGGGCGGAACTTGACACCCTTGAGGGCCAGCGGGATCAGGGCGATGATGATCAACGCATTGAAGATCACGGCGCTGAGAATGGCGCTGTGCGGCGAATGCAGCTTCATGATGTTGAGCGGCTCGATCTGCGGGAACGCGCCCACCAGCATCGCTGGGATGATTGCGAAGTATTTGGCCACGTCGTTGGCGATGCTGAACGTGGTCAGCGCGCCGCGGGTCATGAGAAGCTGTTTGCCGATTTCGACGACCTCGATCAGTTTGGTCGGATTGGAATCGAGGTCCACCATGTTGCCGGCTTCCTTGGCGGCCTGGGTGCCGGTGTTCATGGCGACGCCGACGTCCGCCTGGGCCAGCGCGGGCGCGTCGTTGGTGCCGTCACCGGTCATGGCGACCAGGTGACCGGCCGCCTGTTCCCTCTTCAGCAGCGCGAGCTTGTCCTCCGGCGTCGCCTGGGCGAGGAAGTCGTCCACGCCCGCTTCCTTGGCGATCGCGGCGGCCGTCAGCGGGTTGTCACCCGTGATCATGACCGTCTTGATGCCCATGGCGCGGAAACGCTGGAAGCGGTCGGGCAGGCCGCCCTTGACGATGTCCTTGAGATGGATGACGCCGAGGACTTCCTGCGTGTTGGCAACCACCAGCGGCGTGCCGCCGGAGCGGGAGATATTGTCAACCGCGTCGTCGATTTCCTTCGGGAACCGTTCGCCGATGAACTTGCGAATACTGTCAGCGGCGCCTTTGCGGATACGCCGGCCATCGATGTTCACACCACTCATCCGCGTCTGCGCGGTGAAGGGGACGAACTCGGCGTTGGGCAGTTCGTGAATCTCGCGGCCGCGGATGCCGTATTGCTCCTTGGCCAGCACCACGATGCTCCTTCCCTCGGGCGTTTCATCCGCCAGACTCGAGAGCTGGGCCGCGTCGGCCAGCACATGCTCATCCACACCCGGAGCGGGGATGAACTCCGTTGCCTGGCGATTGCCCAGGGTGATGGTGCCGGTCTTATCCAGCAGGAGCACATCGACGTCGCCGGCGGCTTCGACGGCCTTGCCGCTCATCGCCAGCACGTTGTGCTGCACCATGCGGTCGATGCCGGCGATGCCGATGGCGCTGAGCAATCCGCCTATGGTCGTCGGAATCAGGCACACGAGCAGCGAAACCAGCACGGCCACGGATACGGCGAGGCTCACCTTGCCGTACACGTCGTCGCTGAGAAACGTCTTGGTGTAGAGCGCAAATGGCATGAGCGTGATACAGACGACCAGGAAGATGATGGTCAGCGCCGCCAGCAGGATGGACAGGGCGATCTCGTTAGGGGTCTTCTGGCGCTTGGCGCCTTCGATCAGGCCGATCATGCGGTCCATGAACGATTCGCCCGGGTTGGCCGTGACGCGACATTTGATCTGGTCGGACAGCACGGTCGTGCCGCCGGTGACAGCGCTGCGGTCGCCGCCGGCTTCGCGAATGACCTGGGCGGATTCGCCGGTGATGGCCGATTCATTGACTGTCGCCGCGCCTTCGACGATCTCGCCGTCGGCGGGGATCAGTTCGTTGGCCGAGACGATGAAGAGGTCTCCCCGGCGGAACTGCTCCGAGGCCACGTCCTTGATCGAACCATCAGGCAGCAGCTTGTGCCCGATGGTCTTGGTCCGGCTCTTGCGAAGCGTGTCCGCCTGTGCCTTGCCGCGTCCCTCCGCCATCGCTTCGGCGAAGTTGGCGAACAACACGGTGAACCACAGCCAGAGCGAGATCTGGAGGACGAATCCGATCGAGTCCAGGGTGAAGAAGAGATCGAACGTCGTCACCGCCGCACCCACCTCGGTCACGAACATGACCGGGTTTTTCCACATATGGACCGGATTGAGCTTCTTGAAGCTCTCGACGATCGCCGGCATGACGATCGCCGGATCGAACAGCGGACGCGACTTGGTCGCCTTCTCGCCCTGGAATCCCTGGGGATGGCTGGACGGCCTGGGCATCTCCGTTTTGGGCATTGGTTGAGTCATCGTTGGCATATGCTCCTCAATCTTTCTGGACGGCCGCTTGTTTTTGAAGGCCGTCGGTTCTTTAACTTGTGTCCTCAGTTCATTTCATCCATGCGGCAGCGATCGCCGCCGTCAGTACAGCATCTTCGATCCGTACATCATGTAGTGCTCGATGATCGGTCCCATCGCCAGGCCCGGAAGGAAGTTCAGGGCGCCGACGATCACGATCACGCCGATGATGAGCAGAACGAAGGTCGGGCCGACGACCGGGAAGCTGCCCAGGTTGGCCGGCGCGGGTTGTTTCCTCGCCAGGGCGCCGGCCAGCGCCAGCACCGGGATGATCTGGAAATACCGCCCGAACAACATGCAGAACGTCTGGGTGATATTGAACAGCTTGCTTCCGTAGACGGTGGCGCCGTTCTCGGTGGCCGTCGGCGTGTAGCCGTAGGCGCCGAACGCGGTTCCGTTGTTGGCGACGCCGGAACTGTAGGCGTAAAAGATTTCGCTGAATCCGTGCGGGCCTTTATTCCCGACGTTGCCAGCGCCCCAGTCGGTGGCGCAACCCCACGCGGTCAATCCGAGGGAAATGATCAACGTCGGGAAGATGAACAGGGAGGCCAGTTTCACATCGTACGCCTCGATCCGCTTACCGAGATACTCCGGAGTCTTCCCGATCATCAGTCCGGCGATGAACACCGAGATGAAGATGAAGATCAGGCACCCGTACATGCCGCTGCCGATGCCTCCGAACACCACCTCGCCCATGTGCATGTTGAACATCAGCATGAAACCGGCCATGGGCATCATGGAATCGTGCTGGCAGTTGTTGGCGCCCTCCGCGGTCGCGGTCACGTCGTTGGCCCAGGCGGCGGAGTTGTAGATCCCGATGCGGACTTCCTTGCCTTCCATGTTGGCGGTGGCGGGGTCGATACCCAGGTCCGTTAGACGCGGATTGGGCCTGGACTCGAAGTACCAGGTGGCCAGCAAGCCACCCAGCAGGAGGATGAACATCACCGCCCAGATGTTCCAGCCATGCATCGTGTTCTTGATCATCCTTCCGTAGTAATAGGGAAATCCGGCGATGACGGAGAAGAACAGCATCAGTTGGAGAAATTGCGAAAGCGGCGTGGGGTTCTCAAACGGATGGCAGTTGTCGGCGCCCGTGAAGCCGGGACCATTCAGCCCCAGCACCTTCGGGGCGCAGTACGACGCCATCGGCCCCTGGGCGATTGTTTGCACCGAGGGTTGCGCGGCCGATGCCGCAGACTGGTCCAGGGTGGTCGCGGGCGTGTACGGCCGGAAGTTCTGGGGCGTGCCCTGCCAGACAAGCAGCATGGCATAGACGAAACAGATCGGCAGGAAGAGGTAGAGGGTGATGCGGGTCAGGTCCACCCAGAAGTTGCCGACCTCGCGTGTCTGCTTGCGCGACACGCCGCGAACCATCACGGCGGCCACCGCGATGCCGATGGCGGATGAGAAGAAGAACTGCATGCCGGTCGCGACCGTCTGCGAAAAATACGTGAAGGTCTGCTCGGGCTCATAGCTTTGCCAGTCCGTATTGGTCTGGAAGCTGACGGCCTGAATGAAGGCGATGATCGGCGAGATCTTCCCGCCGCCGGTCAGGGCACCCTTGGCGTCGACCTGTGCGCCCGAGATCACGTTCGGATCGCCGCCCACCGTATTGGTCAGGCTGGCGATGTTCTGTTTCAGCGGCAGAATGTCCTGCACGCGGTACAGGCCATAACTGACCAGCGTCGTGACCAGGCTGAAGACCAGGAGGGCAACCGCGTATTGCTTCCAGTTCTGCTGCTTCTTCCGATCGACGCGGGCAAACCGGTAGAGGAGTCGCTCGATCGGCCCGAAGAGCTTTTCGAGAATCCCCATCCCGCCCTCGCGGTCGGGGTCGAGCACCCGCAACAGGTACAGCCCCATCGGCTTGGTGATGGCCACCAAGGCGATGATGAACAGGAGAAGTTGAATCCAACCAGAGGCGTTCATAAACCGTCAACCTTTCCGAGTGTTTGCGGTTGGTAGAGGTTCCCTAGTAAGTCAGATTAGAGCCATGCATCACGTAGTGTTCGACGATCGGTCCCAGCGCCAACGCCGGCAGGAACGTCAGGGCGCCGACGATGATCACCGTGCCGACAAGCAGCACTGCAAACGTTGCGCCCGAGACGGGGAAGCTGCCCACGCTCTGGGGAACGATCTTCTTGGCCGCCAGGTGGCCGCCGAGGGCCAGCAGCGGGATGATCATGAAGAACCGGCCGACCAGCATGTCGAAGGCGAGGGTGACATTGTAGTGGCGGTCGCCGTTGGTGGGCGTGGCGGTCAGGCCGGCAAAGGCCGATCCGTTGTTGCCTGCGCCCGAGGTGTAGGCGTAGACGATCTCGCTGAAGCCGTGCGGGCCGTTGTTGTTGAGGCCCGCAGCCGCCCAGGTCGGATTGTCGGTCGTGGTCTTGGACGCGCTGATCGCCGCCCAAGCGGTGAAGGCGAGGATGCACAGGCCCGGTGCGAGGATCGCCAGCACGGCGCACTTCACGTCGTAGGCCTCGATCTTCTTTCCCAGGTACTCGGGCGTGCGCCCGACCATCAGGCCGGCGATGAAGATCGCCAGCACGACGAAGATCAGCATCCCGTACAAACCGGCGCCGACGCCACCGAAGATGACCTCGCCGGTCTGGATGTTGAACAGCGGCACACACCCGCCGAGCGGCGTGAAGCTGTCGTGCATGCTGTTGACGGCGCCGCAGGATGCATTGGTGGTGATGACCGCAAACAACGAGGAATTGAAGATGCCGAAGCGCGACTCCTTGCCCTCCATCGCGGTGGTGGCCGGATCGATGCCCAGGGCGGCCAGTCGCGGATTGCCGGTGGATTCAGCGCCCCAGCAGATCATCACCCCGGCCAGGAACATGACGAACATCGCCGACCAGACCGCCCAACCGTGCGCCTGGCTGCGGACCATCCGCCCGAGGTAGTAGGTCAGCGCGCTGGGGATCGCGAAGATGGAGAGCATCTGGATGAAATTGCTCAGCGGCGTGGGATTCTCGAAGGGATGCGCCGCGTTGGCGTTGTAATATCCGCCGCCGTTGGTGCCGAGCATCTTGATGGCGATCTGTGACGCCACCGGGCCTTGCGTGATCGTCTGCTGCGATGGCTGCGCGGCGGAGGCCGCGGCCGATTGATCGAGGGCGTTCATGGTCGTGTAGGGTTTGAAGTTCTGGATCATCCCCTGCGAAACCAGGAAGACCGCATAAAGCGCGCAGATCGGCAGCAACAGATACAAGTGTACGCGGACCAGGTCCGCCCAGAAATTGCCGATGGTCTTGGAACTGCTCCGGGCGATGCCGCGCACCAGCGCCGCCGCGACCGCGATGCCCAGCGCGGCCGAGAAGAAGTTGTGCGAGGCCAGGGCGACCATCTGGCTCAGGTACGACATGGTCGTCTCGCCGGTGTAGCTCTGCCAGTTGGTGTTGGTCGTGAAACTGGCGGCCGTGTTGAATGCCAAGGCATCGCCCACCGCGCCGAGTTTCTGCGGGTTGAGCGGCAGGACGGCCTGCAGACGCAGCATGGCGTAGGTCATCAGCATCGTCGCCAGGCTGAAGATGAGCACGGCCAGCGCATACTGTTTCCAGTTGTGCTCGCGCTTGGGATCGACGCGCAGCACCTTGTAGCACAGCCGCTCCAGCCAGCCGAGGACGCGCGCCAGAAACGGCTCGCGCCCGGCACGATCGGGATCGAGCACCTGCACGAGATAGACACCCAGCGGCTTGGTGATGGCCACCAAGACGCCCACGAACAATAGAAGTTGAATCCAGCCAGAAGCGTTCATAGGTTCCTCGTTAACATTTCCGCCTCAAGAACCACCGGCGCGCGGCCACAACTGACCAGACCGCCTCGACCGCGCCGAACGGCCATGCCCCCTGCAGGAATCCGTACAAGGATCCCATCAGGCAGGCCACCGCAAACAGGAGAATGAACCAGGCCGACCGGGCCTCCAGGGCATAGAAGACCAGCATGGCCGTGACGCTGATCAATCCGAAGAGGGTTAGCCCGGTCATTCGTTCTCCGCGTCAAAAGTTCTCGGGCCGAATCATGGTCCAGAAGAGGTAGACCAGCAGCCCAACCGCAACGAAGCCGACAATGACGTTTTCCATGGCTCACAGCTTTCCACACGCATAGGTGTAAAGAATGCCAATGACAAAGAAGGCAACAGTAGCTCCCACAAAAATCACGTCCGGCATGATTAGTTCCTTTCAGAACGTTGCCCGGCCCAAAGTGGCCGGATGAGTTTGTGCACATTCCTGGAGCACAACCTGTGCCGCAGCCTCAATAAATCACAAGTACTTGTTGGTTAACACGTTATGGATGGCAGGTTACAGGATCAGGTCCCTGCCCTGTTGCAAGCCTGCAAGGCGCCGGGCGGAGTGTCTTGCACAATTGCAATGCCGTCAGCGAATGATGCGACGGCCGCGGGATCATGGTGCCGACAGGCGACGCGGCACGATTCAGACTTTCGAGACGGGCATCTGGGCGAACCAGACGTCGATCTCGTCTCCGAGGGTCACGGCGTGGGTGCTGCGGCCCTGGCGTTCCAGTTCCTAAAGCCGCCGCATGTTCAACTGGGCCGGTTCATACATGCCGTCCGCAACGAGGGCTTTTTCATAGCACTTGCGGGCCAGCCGCCACTTCTGCTGGGCCTCGTAGAGCACGCCCAGCAGGTTGAAATAAGGGGCCGTGTCCAGTCCGTTCAGATCCGCGGCCTTCATCAACAGCGTCTCGGCGGTCGTGTAGTCGGCCAGCCGCAGGGCCTTACGCACACGGTCCAGCACCGCCACGTATCCGCCGTCCAGTTGCGATTCGTCGGAACGCGGTCCCGCCAGCGGTTCGGCCATCCGGGCTACTGGCGCAGACCCCCAAAGACCTCTCCTGCGTTACAAGATCACTGCCCGCCCCAACCCTCTGCGCCACCAGAAGATAAGGCCACCCTGGCCAGCAGCGCGTTACAAGATCAGATCCTTGCGCAAGGCATGCTGATCACGGGGCTTATCGGACAGTTCGCCGATCCGATCACACGCGAGGCCGGCGTCTATCGTACGCACCATATCGGTGCCAGCACCGCGCAGGCATAGGAGGCGATCGCGGCCGAGACCGTACGAATCATCCAGAGTTTCAAAGAGACCGGCCGGGTTCCCAATGCCGTGAACATGGCCCGCCGCACACCCGCGACATTCATGCTGACCGTCCGCCAC
>JBEKVL010000305.1:0-7421 GCA_049514055.1 Tepidisphaeraceae bacterium
GGCACCGACAACCTTCCCGTCACCACCGACGCCACGTTGCCGACTGTAGGCGCGTGTCAAGACCTTGCGAAATCACCGTTGTGTTTCTTGGCGCTTTCGGATGAAAAATGCGGTGGTGGACGGTTACAGGATGGACTGAAGACCGAATCGGCGACGATTCAAGAAAGCGAAAAAACCCCTGAAAAACAGGGGTCTTTAAGCGGAGGAGGAGGGATTCGAACCCCCGGTACCCTTCCGGGCACGCCGGTTTTCAAAACCGGTCCATTCAACCACTCTGGCACTCCTCCGGATCGTACACTGTAATGGTTACGAACTTTGGCGATGGCGTCAAGGGCAATGGAAACGCGGTGTCATCGCGAGTTCGGAGTACCGCCTTCAGACGGCTTTGCAGACCATCTGAATGCGGTACTCCGAACCGCGTTCCCAACTGTCAGTACCTCAGTTCAAGTCCGCCGCCGCCCCAGAGTTGCGAGGCGGAGCGCAGATCGCTGTCCATGCCCTCGGTGTAGTTGAGGTAGCCCGTCAGGTTCCACTTTCCAAATCGTTGGGAGACGTTGAGCAACTGGTTGAGGTTGTACCTGGCGATCAGCCCAAGTTCGTAGTGCTGGAAGCCGGTGTTCGCCTGTTTGGGGTTGCCCGGCTGGACGTACATGTCGTTGTCGGCGACGTAGGCGATGTTGGCCAGCGTGGTGAGCGTGATGCCGGTGTTCTCGATGGGGAAGTCGTGCGACACGCCGAACTCGAAGTACCAGCCCTTGTAGTTGTCGTAGTCGAAGGCGGCCAGGACGTACGGCGAGAACAGGGGCTTCTCGCGACGGAGGATGGCCGCGTCGTCGAGCAGCACCTTGAGGTAGGCATCGCTCGTGTTGGCGGCGGAGCGTTCGGGATAGATGTAAGTGTTGTTTGCGACCGTGAGCACGAGCGGCCGGATCTTCCACTCGGCGCCGATGATCGGCTGGACCTCCTCGAAATTGGAGAACTGGTCGGAATCGAGGATGTTGGTGAAGATCCCGATGAACGGGTGGGGCAGTTTGTCGAGGTTGAAAGAGAGGTAGCCCTCGAACTGGAAATTCGGGCCGCCGCTGGTCGTCTTGCCCGAGACGTCGCTGATGAGGTCGGTGACGTTGACGCCCCGGTAGATGTGCTGGGTCATGTACCGCACCTCGGTCGCGAGACTGAGTCCGCCCAGGTTGGTGCCGGTCTTCTCGGTGGGCGGGGCCGGCAGGGCGTAGACGCTCTGGTTCTCCGGTTCGGCCGCCAGTTTCAGGGGCTGGACTGCGGCGTCCTGGGACAGGGCAACCGGGGCAAGACTGATGACAAGTACAACAGGCCATACTCGATGGACCATGACTATCTCCTTTTCTTTACGGAAAAACCGGACAAAGCAAGATAGCGATGACAGGCGTGGTTGTCACGGCGGCGTTTGTCTTGTCGGTTGGAGACTCCCCATCGGCCAACGGGGACCCGCTGCTCACTTGGCGCCGGCGGGTTCTTTCGTCTCGGCGTTGCCTTCCATTGCCCAGAGGATTCCGCCGAGAATGTGCTTCTGGAAGTCGGGATCGGAGTAGTATTCAGGCTTGTGGCCGAGGGCCGTATACCAGATGCGGGCACCCTCGAACTCGCGGCACCAGGCCAGCGGGAAGGTGTTGTCGGCGGTCTGGGGTTTGTCCTTGTCGGTGAGCGTGGACAGGTCGCCGGCCAGCAGGATGTGGTTATCGGCGGCGAGGTTCTGGTGGTAGTAGAACTCGTCTTCCCATTTCCAAGTACCGCCCAGGAACGACGTCGACGGATTCTTGTGGTCGACCACCTTGATCGTGAAGGGTTGGAGCTTGGGGTGTCGCTGGAAGCGGCCGCCGATCATGGAGCAGAACCACGGCCAGGCGCGCATGGAACCCGTGGCCGAGTGGATGCCCACGAAACCGCCGCCGCCACGGATGTATTTCTGCAGTGCGGCCTGCTGGTCCTCGGTGTCGAAGATTTGGTTGTTGGTGTTGGAGAAGACCAGCACCTTGTACTGCTTGAGGTTGGCCTCGGTGAAGACGGCCGGGTCTTCCGAGACGTCGACCGCGAAACCGCTGTCAGCGCCGAGTTTCCTGATCATCTCGACGGCGGCCTTCGTGTTGTTGTGGATGAAGCCGGGTTTGCCGTCGATGGTCTTGGCCTGGCGGGTGTAGACGAGAACCTTCTTCTCCTGAGCGGCGGCATTCAGGCCGATCGGGAGGAACGAGACGAGGACCGTGGTCCAGATCAGGCACGAAGGCACGAAGGCACGGAGGCACGAAATGAACTCACAGGGATGGCGTGATGATGAACTCATGGTTGCTCCAATTGGGATTGCGGGCTAGGACGCCCTTGCTCCTGGTTACGGCTGGTTGGCCAGTTCGACGGTCTTCGCGTTGTTGCGAGTGGTTTCGTTCTTCGACACCTTGAGTACCTTCTGCATCGCCTCCGTGCGGAGTGCCGGCTGGCCTTTGAGCCAGCGGCCGACGTTCACCGCGGCAACGGCGGCTTCTTCGACGACTGTCGTATCATCGAGTGCGAGCATCAATAGCATAAGCGAGTCGGCCGAGTGCAGGTCGGTAAGGCCGGAGATCACCTGTCGCTTCTCTTCGGTACGCGTGGCAAGACCCCAGGCAGTACTGAGGTTCTTCGTCTTCTCTTCGGCCGGCAGATCGGAGTTGACCGTCAGCGTAATGTAGCCCTGAAGGCCAAGAATCTTGTGCGAGGTCTTGGTGGCTTTCTTACCCAGGTCGAGCAAGTCGGGCAGGACCGCGACATCGGTTGACTTGGCGATGGCACGAACGGCGGCGTCGGCAACGTCGGCGTTATCTCCATGCATGGCCTCCCGCACGGCGGCCAGCGATGCAGCGGTTTCAATGCGGGTGGCGACCCGCACCAGCGCGCACTGCACGACCGGCGCAGCGCCCTTAATGGCGGCGACAACCTGCTCGCCATACTGGGCGCGGTCGGCAGGCGGGACCTTGCGGATGACGGCGCTGACGGCGTCTTCGAGGGCCGTCGATTCCTTGTCCCCTTTGGCATCCTTGAACATGGCGATGAGCTTGCTCACGTCGGCGGCCGGGGCCAGCGAGCCGAGTGTCTTGATCGCCTCGACGCGAACCTCGTCACTGGCATCCCTGGCGGCGGTGAAGAGCACCGGCACCGCGTTCGGGGCGGATCGGCCGGGCAATGCGCGGATCAGTTCGACGCGAGTGGCCGGATCGGCCTTTTCCAGCAGTTCGACAAGCTTTACAGTAACAGAATCGCCGGGCAGGCGTTCAAGTGCCCCGCGGGCGGCAAGCTGTTCGTCACCTTTGGTAGTGGACGCGAGAGACACCAGCATCGCGACCTGGTCAGGCCCGCCCATGGAGCCGATGGCGCGAAGAGCGACCACGCGTACGTCGGGGTTATCGCTCTTTGCGGCCGACAGGAAGAGCGGCAAAGCCGACTTGTCCTCGCGCCAGGCGATGCCTTCCAGCACGCCCAGTTGCACCGAGGGTTCCAGGCCGGGCAACGCCTCGGCGAAGATCCTGGCGGCGTTCTCACCGGGCACCAGGCGCACCAGGCCTGTCGCGGCCGTCGCCAGAACGTGGTCTTTGGACTTGATCGCCTCGACGACAAGGGCGGCCGATTCACCGGCCTTGGTGGCGACCAGCCCGCGAAGCGCGGCCAGGCGGATGAAGGTGGGGTTCTCATCCTTGTAGAACCGCTCGAAAATCCCGGTGGCGGCGGCCTTGTCGGACGCCGTCAACTTGTCGGCACAGGTGAGGGCCGCGTCCACGAGCCGGTCGCGGAACGCATCCTTTGCTTTGTCGAGTTCCGCGAGCACTGCGTCGGACGCCTCTTTCGTGCCGATGTGCCCCAGGGCCGACGCGGCGGCAAGTCTCACCTGTTCATCGTCGGATCCGAGCAGTTTCAGGATGGCCGACGCCGAGGGTGCGTCGCCCACCAGACCCAGCGTGTTGACGACCTGCACGAGCACAACTCCCTTGGTGTCGGCGATGGCGGTGCGAAGGGCCGCGCGCGAGGCGTCATTATTCAGCCCCTGGAGGACCCCGGCGGCGAGTTGCGCCGTGTCCGGATCGCGGAGTTGCTTGCTGGTCGAGGCGATGCAGTTGTTATCCGCGATGCGGCCCAGACGCCGCAGGACATAGCGGCGCGCCTCGATCGTGGGTGAACCGTCGAGCACGGCCACGAGTCGTTCGGCCAGCGCGGCGGTGGCCTCGGGGCTGCCGTGCCGGGCGCGGATTTCCTGGTCGATCGTGTCCATCGGCGCCTGGCTCTCGCCGAACTTGCACTTGGACAGGTCGGCGAATGCCTGGTCGAGTTCGGCCGCCGGGATCGGCGTGCTCGGATTGGCCTCGGCCTGCGCCGGCGGTCTGGCCGCGGGCCTTCGCTGGGCGGCGAGGACGGGCGACGTGAACAGCGGCAGAGCGGCTGCGGCAACGATGGCGAGCATGCTGATTGTTCTTGGAGCGTTCATGGGACTCTCTCAATCTTCAATGTCATCGGTCGGCACAATTCGGAATCGTTACGCCGCAATGTGGGACATCCGTGCTACAACGTCCACGGAGCGCGCATCGGGCGGGAGAGCATTCGCGAGGCGTCGTCGTCGCCGATTACCTGTTCGATCTTCGGATCCCACTTGATCGTGCGCTTGAGCTGCATGGCGATGTTGCCCAGGTTACAGATGGTTGCGGTGCGGTGACCGATTTCGACGTCGGCCACGGGCAGCCGGCGCGAGCGGACGCACTCGAGGAAATTCTGCCAGTGGTTGTCCGAGCGGTAGAGATGGATCTCATTGGGCCCGATGGCCGAGGTGACCAGGCTCTTGGGATTGGAGTCGATCATGCCTCGGTTGACGGCGACCCAGCCGTCGGTTCCCTCGAACCTCACCAATGAACCCCTGGTCTGCACGGTCACTTTCACGCCGTTGTCGTAGATGCAGTCGAAGTCGATGAATGTCGCCGTGGTGTAGAAGGAGTTCTTCGGGAAGAACCCGCGGCCGACGATCTCGATCGGGCCGGAGCCGTCGTAGCCCAGGCCCCACTGGGCGATGTCGATGTCGTGGGCGCCGAAGTTGGTCACCTGGCCGCCGGAGTAGTCGAGGAGGAAGCGGAAGAAATAGTGGACGCGCTTTTCGTTGTAGGGTTCGTAAGGCGCCGCGCCGAGCCAGAAATTGTAGTCCAGGTTGGCGGGCACCGGCTGCTCGGGCTGCGGCGGAAGTTCCGGGGCGTTCTGCGGCGGCAGGCCCACGTACACGCTCTTGACCTTGCCGATCCGGCCGTTACGCACAAGTTCACAGGCGTAACGGAACTTCGCGGTCGAGCGTTGCTGCGAGCCGGTCTGGAGAATCCGGCCGTAGCGCCTGACCGCATCCACAAGCACCCGGCCTTCGCGAACCGTCAGCGTCAGCGGCTTCTCGCAATAGACATCCTTGCCGGCCTTGATGGCGGTGATGGCGATGGGCACATGCCAGTGATCCGGCGTGGCCACCAGCACGGTGTCGATGTCTTTACGGGCGATAAGTTGCCGGAAATCGTTGTAGTCTTCGATGCCCTTGAACTGGCCGGAAGTGGCCTGGCCGGAATAGGCTTTTTCGACGCGGTCCCTGGCGGCCTTGCGCACCAGTGAATCGACGTCGCACACACTCAGGATCTGGAAATCCTTGTGGGCGACGAGGTTGGACAGGTGCGCGCCGCCCTGGTTTTTCACGCCGATCAGGCCGATCGTGCAGCGCTCGGATGGGGCGGGCCTGCCGGCAGCGCCGCGAGCCGAGGCCGGGACAAAGTGCGGCGCCGCGAGGACGGCCGCCGACGCGGACAACAGTCTTCGACGGGATAATTGAGTCATGGCGAAAACTCCGAAAATCGACCCGGCAGCCGGGTCAGGAACGGGAGCACAACGGGAGCACTATACCGCCCCGGAACCGTCTGGGTGCCACGGCTTGTTTACTGCAAACCGTGTCTGCGTGATCGGGAAACACGGCTTGCAGTAGACAAGCCGTGGCACCCGGCCTGACAGATTAGGAGGCTATTCCGGCCGTGTCCCTTAATACGCGGCGGCGTCCAACTCGTTGCGAGATCTCATGCCTCCAGCAGTGCCCTGCGGGCAAGCTGCGCCAGGAATTGCTGGATATGCTCCGGATTGGAACCCGGCACTTCACGCACCAGATCATCAATCGTTCGTGTCCCGTCGAGCAGCCGCAGGAAGCGGGACCAGTTCTCATCCATTTCGATCGGCTCGTGGCGCAGGTTCGTCAGACGAGTGCTGTTCAGGCTCTGAACGCGCGCCAGCCTGCTGGCCAGAGGCCTGGTCGAAACGCTGGTGAAGAAACGGGGCGGCGTCCGGTAGCAGTGGAGCAGGCCCGAAAGGACGTACGTCAGCAGTTCCCCAAGCAGGGCGTTGCGCCGCGGGATGAACTGTTCCGCCGTCTGGTCCATCAGCAGCCGTGTGCGCTCGAGCATGTCGCTCAGGGGCACGCTCTGCGGGGCGACGTCGCTGAGGTGCTGCATGATGGTCATGAGCCCGCGCTCGCGAATGACGATGCTGCCCACGGTCGGATGGTCAAAACGCAGTTCCTGGGCAACGATGCCGGGGGGCTGCTGAGTTGTGGGCCGGCAGAACGAAACCAGGTGCATGGCCGCCAGCCGCCGGGCTGATACGTTCTGTTCGGGTGCGTGCGCCTGGCGCGTGATGATCGAGCGGCGGAAGCCGCGGTTGATGACGAAGTCGATGTTCTGTTCGCGGACGATCGGATCGACGCCGGGGGCGAGCATGGCCTGGGCGGCCGGGTGCTGCGGATTGCCGATACTGACCCCGTTGCTGCGGGCATCGGATACATAGCGGAGCTGGTGATCGGCCAGAAGCTTCGCGAATTCCTGAAAGTAGCACGGCTCATTGATGGGTTCGAGGTATTCGTGCAGGACGTAATGGCTCTCTTTGTTGCCCAGGACCTGCAGCTCGGTCTTGATCAGCGACGCGATGGGCATCTGCGAATGCGGGGGAACCTCGGTGATGTATTGCAGGAATTCCAGTCCCCGGCGTATGCGCTCCTTCGGGTCTTCGACGCCCTGCGCCTTGAACATCAGGGCGTCGCGCAGCCAGCGTTTGAGATACCAGCCGGGGTACACATTGTAGCTGATGAACGCCATCCCGGTGGGTGAAAGCCGCTCCTGGCAGATCTTGAGGATTCGGTCGCGCACGTCCGGGGGCACCCACGAATAGACCCCATGGCAGATGATGTAGTCGAACGTGCCGAGTTCGGGGCTGATGTCCAGGATCGAAATGCAGTGGTATCCGATGTTCGTCAGGCCCGCGGCCCCCGCGGTACGCTGGGCCGCTTCAATCTGCCTGGGCGAGAAGTCGATTCCCACGCATCTGGAACCGGGGTGCCCATAGGCAAAGGGCGACAGGTTGCC
>JBEKVL010000306.1:0-7417 GCA_049514055.1 Tepidisphaeraceae bacterium
CACCGTCCCCTCTTCCACGATCGGATTGCGATAGCGGAACTCCGATGCGTAGGTGGCCTCGGTCACGACTTTCGCGAGGTCCTCGAGCAGATAGTCGCCCACCAGCCCCGCGTGCCACGCAGTGCCCTGGCCGGTGAGGATGATGCGCCTGGCCTTGACCAGCTCGCGGGTGTGGTCGGCCACGCCGCCCAGCACGATCCGCCCTTCCTTCTGCTCGGCCCGGCCGCGCAGGCAGTTGGCGACGGCCGTCGGCTGCTCGAAGATCTCCTTGAGCATGTGGTGCTCGTACTCGCCCAGTTCGTACTCTTCCAGCTTGTTCTCGAGATGGGAGATCACGGGCGTGACGGCAACATCGTCGATGGTCGTCGTGCGGAAGGAACTGGGGCGCAGAATTGCCATTTCGTTATCGTTGAGGTAGACCACCTGGGTGGTGTGCTCGACGATCGCGGAGGCATCCGAGGCGATGATGTATTCCTCCTTGCCGACGCCGATGATCAGCGGCGAGCCCTTGCGGGCGACCACCATGGTGTCGGGCTCTTCATTGCAGATGACCGCGATGCCGTAGGTGCCCTCGACCTCGCGGAGGGCAAGCTGCACCGCCTTCTGCAGGATCGAAGCCCCCGGCGCCAGATGGTTCTTGGCCTTGAGTTCCCCGTAAATGTCCCCGACGAGCATGGCCAGGGCCTCGGTGTCGGTCTGGCTGACGAATTTGTGCCCCTTGGCCGACAGGAACTTCTTGATTGCGACGTAGTTCTCGACAATGCCGTTGTGAACCAGGGCGATGCTGCCGCTGTCGTCCAGGTGCGGGTGGGCGTTGATCTCCGTCGGGGCGCCGTGGGTCGCCCAGCGGGTGTGGGCCATGCCCAGCGTGGCCTGGCCGTCGATGGGCGAGGCGTTGATCGAGTTCTCCAGCACTGAAATCCGCCCGACGGCTTTACGCACATGCAGGCGGCCCTGCCCATCGATCACTGCGATCCCGGCCGAGTCATACCCGCGGTACTCCAGACGCTTGAGTCCCTCGATCAGCACCGGCTGGGCGATTCGCCGTCCCACGTACGCAATGATTCCGCACATGTGTTTTCTCCTGAGAGCGCTATGGCAGGCGTTCGTTCGCCGTTTCCCTGGGCGTACAAAGACTGCCGCGACCGTTCCTGCTTATTGTATCGGCGTTAGCGTCCCCTGGCAGTCGTCAGACGGATTATCACACGTAATGGCAGTTCCTTCATCATTTCATAACCTTGGCCGCTCTTTGGCCGTTGTTTTCGCTTTTACGTCGTAATAATTTATCCACACCCGCGTTCTCATTTATAACGGTGGAAACAGTCTGGCTGCGTCCCGGACGTGTGTCCGGATTGCAATTTGTCCGTAATGTTTTCATCCAACCCCAACTCTTCGGAGGAGTTATGATCAATCGCCGCATGTTCTCGTTGACGGCCGTTCTCGCGGCCGTCGCCCTGTTCTGCTTCGCCGGCGTGTTCAGCGCTGTCGCTGCCGATGCCACCGCCACTGGAACCTGGAAGTGGTCCACCCCCGGCCGCAACAACGGCCCGGCCCGTGAGTCTGTCCTCAAGCTCAAGCAGGACGGTGAAAAGCTGACCGGCACGATCAATTCCGGCGGCCAAAATGCCACGGACGTTGAAATCAAGGAAGGATCGATCAAGGGCGCCGACATCACCTTCAAGGTGGTCCGCACCCGCAACAACCAGGACATGACCATTACGTACACTGGCAAGCTTGATGGCGACACCATCACCGGCAAGATCGCGTTCGGCACTGGTGACCCGCGCGACTGGAAAGCCACCCGCGCCAAGGAATAGTCCTCGCGCCACTGGTTTTCGTAGCACAAGGAAAACGACCGCCCCCATGGATTCACCGTGGGGGCGGTTTCGCTATTCTCGATCAGTCCGTCACTCGACGCCGTAGCCAAGCTGCTGATCTCCGGTTATCGTCGATGGATGGCGACGCCGGGCCACCCATGTGTGCATGGCCCGCCGCCCCGACCAAAGGCACAACGCCATGAAACACGTCCCACACATGTTGACCTGCCTGTTCCTCACCGCGTTGACCCTCGGTGCGGCCGAGCCCAAACCGGCCGCCGCCGTGCCCAGGCCGTATCCCGAGCGGCTCCAGTGGTGGGCCGACGGGCGCTTCGGCATGTTTATCCACTGGGGCCCCGTCAGCCTCAAGGGCATGGAGATCAGTTGGTCCCGCGCCAACTCCAACCCCAAGTGCCCCAACCGCGGCCCCATTCCCGTCGACGTCTACGACAACCTCTACAAGGAGTTCAACCCGAGCAAGTTCGACGCCCGGCAGTGGGTCGCCATCGCCAAGGCCGCCGGCATGAAGTATATGGTGCTGACGGCCAAACACTGTGACGGGTTTCTCCTCTGGGACTCCAAGGCATCCGACTACAACATCATGCACACGCCGTTCAAGCGCGATGTCTGCGCCGAACTGGCGAAGGCGGCGCACGAACAGGGCATGCGCCTCGGCTGGTACTTCTCGCCGATGGACTGGCGCGATCCCGACTGCCGCTCGGAACACAACGACCGCTTTGTGGCCCGCATGCAGGAGGAATTGACCGAGTTGCTGGGGAACTACGGCAAGATCGATCTGCTCTGGTTCGACACTGACGGCCAGGCCGCCGTCTGGGACCAGGCGCGAACGTATGCTCTGGTCAAGAAGCTCCAGCCGGAGATCGTCATCAACAACCGCCTGGATATCGGCAGCGATCGGGAATACCACGACATGAACGTGGCGGCCAATGCCGACTACTACACGCCCGAGCAGGTGGTCGGCGGTTTCGACGTCCGCCGGCCGTGGGAATCGTGCATGACCCTCTCGGCGAGGAACCAGTGGGCCTGGGGCGGTTCGGCCGACGGTGTGAAATCCTTCGAGGCGTGCATGGAGATGTTGCTTGGCTGCGCCGGCGGCGATGGCAACATGCTGCTCAACGTCGGCCCGATGCCCACCGGCGAGATTCCGCCCGACCAGGCCGCCCGGTTGAAGGAAATGGGCGCCTGGCTGGCGGGGCATGGCGAGAGCATCTACGGCACGCGCGGCGGGCCGTTCAAACCCGGTGCGTATGGCACGTCGACGCGCAAAGGCAACACGATCTATCTCCACCTCACCGACTGGACGGCCGACCCGCTCCGGTTGCCTTCGCTGCCGATGAAAGTGCTGCGCGGCCGCGTTCCCGGCGGCGACATGGCCGACGTCCGCCAGACCGCAACAGGCATCGAGGTTTCCGTCCCCGAGGCCGCCCGCCAGCCAATCGATACCGTGGTGGCGATCGAAGTGGACGGCGCCGTGATGGACATCCCCGCCATCGACGTACCCTCGCCGATATCGCTGGCGCTCAAGGCTCGCGCCACCGCATCGAATGTCTACCGCAACCAGGCGGAATTCGGCCCGGACAAGGCCGTCGACGGCCGGAACGACACGCGCTGGGCCACCGACTCCGGCGTCAAGTCCGCCTGGCTCGAGGTTGACCTCGGCAAGCCGGTGACGTTCAACCGGGTCGCCATCCGACAGGCATATCCGGAACTCAAGCGTATCCGCAAGTTTGCCATCGAGTATCTCAAGGATGACCAGTGGACCGCCTGTTACGAGGGTGAGAATCTCGGCGCCAAACTGGGTGTGTACTTCAAGCCGGTGACCGCCCAGCGCGTGCGGCTGAACATCACCGAAGCGACCGATGGGCCGACGATCTGGGAATTTCAGTTGTTTGCGCCGAATCCGTAGAACCTGTCACCGGTTCAATTGCATCCGCAGCCGCGACTCCTGCTGTTTCGGGCCGCTGAGCTTCTCTGCCAGTTTGAGCAGCGTCTCGTCACCGTAGAGGACGCCGCCGCGCAACGCCAAGTCGTACAGGTCAGCCGGATGGTAGTCAATGATCTGCTTGTCGGGCCATTTCTTGGCCGGGTCGGAATACTGCATCATGTAGTCCAGCGCACGGCGGATCGACCGGCCGTCGGGCGTCTCGTAGTGCAGCACGTCCACGCCGACGCGCTGGCCGAGCGTACACAGCGCCAGCATCCCGTTGAGGTTCATGTGGCTGTAGCCGAATGATTTGGTGCTAACCAGCAACAGAGTAAGGAGTGCCAACGTGGCGTGGGGTGATCGAGTAGCCATGGGCGGGGTCCACGACCGTTGTAGCCGGTCGTCATTGACCTCTTTGCCGCGGAGCGGCACAGGTCAATAGCCAGCGGCGCAAGCTGCTGGGGAAATGGCGAGCGTAAGCGAAAGCCCCGGATGGGGCGATAGTAGCTCTCGTCGCCAGACCGTCCTGCCCGAACCGCCGTCGCCGCTACGCGGCTTATCGGAGCGACGGACTTCCGCGTCCAGGGGCTTGCGCCCGCTGGCTATTGACCTGCGCCGCTCCGCGGCGAGCGTCCGGCAGCTTGTCCGCAACAACGGTCGTGGACGGTGTGCCCATGTTTCCGGGAATGCCCTATTGACTACACACCGTCATCATGAGCGTACTCGCGAAGGATCTGGCTATGAAGTCCAAGGCCAGATGCTTCGCGAGTACGCTCAGCATGACAACTGTTGCAGAGCAAACAGTTTACGACTTGCCCGGATTTCCGGGCACACCCGTCGTGGACCCTCATGGGCGGCTCCGTCATGTTCATGGCGGCCGCTTACAGTACAATCGCGACGGCTCTTTGACTACCCAGACTCTTTCGGTGATCTATGAAACAAAAACTTCTTTCGCTGTTGGCTTTATGTGTAGCTGTATGCTATTCGCCCATTGCCCTCGCCGGCGACTGGCCCCAGTTTCGCGGGCCGACCGGCGATGGCGTCGCTCAGGCCAAGGGCCTGCCGCTTACCTGGAGCCCGACCGAGAACGTCGCCTGGAAGACGGCGATTCCCGGCCGGGGCCGATCGTCACCGGTCATCCTCGGCGACCGGATATTCCTCACCACCGCTGTCGAGACCAACATCCGCCGCTTCAACGATGGCCCCGACGCCATGCAGCAGGCGGAACGCGCCGTTATCGGGGTCGTCTGCCTCGATCGCGCTACGGGCAAACAGCTCTACCATGTGGATCTGCTTCCCCTGGACAAACCCGCTCCCGTCAACTGGCTCAATACCTATGCCACACCCACGCCCGTCGTCGAACCCGGCCGGCTGTACTGCGATTTCGGTGCCTTCGGCACCGTTTGCGTTGACTCCACCGACGGCAATATCCTCTGGAAGCGCTCGCTGGCTGTCGATCACCATCATGGCCCGGGAAGTTCCGCCATCGTCCACAAGAACCTGCTCATCCTCGTCCGCGACGGCCGGGACCAGCAATACGTCACGGCCCTCGACAAGATAACCGGTGATACGGTCTGGAAGACGAACCGCCCGCCCCTGCGGACTCCGAATGCAGAGTTCCGCAAATCCTTCTCCACGCCGCTGGTCTTCGAAGCCGCCGGCCGCACGCAGATGGTCGTCGCCGGTGCCCAGTGGCTGGTCTCCTACGATCCCGCAACCGGCAAGGAACTGTGGCGCGCCGATGACGGCAACGGCGAAACCGCGGCGCCGCGCCCCGTCTTCGGCAACGGCATGGTCTACCTGACCACCGGCGTCCTGGGTAGCGCCCGGCCGCAGCTCTGGGCCATCCGCGTCGATGGCGAGGGCGATGTCACCAAGACACATGTTGCCTGGAAGCTCGCGACCCAGGTGCCGATGGTGTCTTCACCCCTGCTGGTCGGCCAGGAGCTTTACATTGTCAGCGACGACGGAGTGGTTGTCTGCGTGGATGCGCTCAACGGCCAGGTTCTGAACAAGCATCGGGCGGGTGGGAATCACTACGCCTCGCCCACCTGGGCCGAGGGGCGGCTCTACTTTTTCAACCGCGACGGCAAGGCGACCATCCTTGAGGCCGGCAAAGATCTCAAGCCGCTGGCCGAGAACCCACTCGATGGCCCGCTCTTCGCGTCCCCGGCCTTCGTCGACTCCGCCCTGTATATCCGCACCGACACGCGCCTCTACTGCGTACGCAAGTAGGGTGGGCAGTGCCCACCATTTTCGGTTGTTGCGTGATCCGACCGCTTGCGCGAATTGGTGGGCAGTGCCCATCATTTTCGGTTGTTGCGTGATCCGACCGCTTGCGCGAATTGGTGGGCAGTGCCCACCCTACAAGCGGCGCGCAGGAATAGAATGGGCACCGCCCGCCATTCGCGATTGCGGCGTAACCCCACCACTTGTGCAAAATGGTGGACAATGCCGCGTATCAAGCGGGGACGAATTATTCAGATTGCATTGTGTTTTCATATGTTCCATGCAAACTCTACTGAGTTCGTTGGCGAGTTGGGCGCATGACTCCTACCGTCATGCCGGCCATCGTTGTGACCGGACGACTTCAAACAACAGAACATTGGAGATGCACGGTGCCGAACGGAACGATTGAAGCGCAATGTGATGAGCGGAACTGCGTCCTGAAGCTGGCGGGGGATTTCGGCCTCCTCGAGACCGGCCCACTCGAGCGCGAACTCACGCGCGCTCTGGCGCGCCAGCCGGCGCGACTCGTGGTGGACACGTCGGAAGTGACCATGATGGCAACGGTTGTGATTGGCGCGCTGCTGGCGGCCGCGCGCGGTTTGAGCATGCACGGCGGCAGAATCTGCCTGGCATCGCCAAGCCGGCTGGTGCTGGGGACGCTGAAGCACACGAGGCTGACCGATCTGCTGCCGGTCTTCGAGACGGTCGAGGCGGCCCTGGCGGCCGGATGAGAGGCGCGGCGATTGGTGGCGGGTATGGCTTGTTGTCCCGGCTGCTCTGAAATCGAGAACTTATTTCGGCCGTGCTCGTTGCTTCCGCGGCGGGTTGCCCGCAACCAATACGAGCGCCAGCCCGTCGTACCCCTTGCTGCCGACGGTCTGGATGGCGGTGGCGCTGACGCGCGGCTCGGCGGCGAGCATCTCGTTGAAACGGCGCACGCCCTGGATGCTGGGGTCGCGGCTGGCGGCGTTGATCACCGCGCCCTTGCGTATGACATTGTCCACGACAATCAGGCTCCCGCGCCGGGAGAGCTTCAGCGCCCAGGTGAAGTAGTCGGGGATGTTCGCCTTGTCGGCGTCGATGAAGATCAGGTCGAACGGACCGCACCCCTCGGCCGCGAGTTTGGGCAGCGTCTTCAGAGCTTGCCCGAGGCGCAGTTCGACGACGCCTGCCAGACCGGCGCGAGCGACATTGGCGCGGGCGACACGGGCATGTTTCCTGTCCGCCTCGAGCGTGATCAGGCGGCCACCGGCGGGCAGCGCCCGGGCAAGCCAGCTCGTGCTGTAGGCGCCCAGGGTGCCGATCTCGAGGATGTTGCGCGCTCCTGCGAGTTGCGCCAGCAGTTGCAAGAGTTTGCCCTGGTTTGGCGCGACGCTGATCGCAGGCAGGCCTGCCGCGGCGCTGGCCGCCAGGGCCGCATCCAGCG
>JBEKVL010000307.1:0-7391 GCA_049514055.1 Tepidisphaeraceae bacterium
CGGTGCTTGCAGACCGCCTGAAGGCGGCACACGAACAGGCGGCATTACAAACTCGCGAATCGTGACAGCAACAATGCGGTGGAGTCTGCCGCGTGATGGTGCAAGGACGATTGCGAAAGGATTCGCAGAATAACACGGCCGGCAGGCAAGACGCCCGCCGGCCGGTTTTTTGTCGCCTGCAGCCGCGATGGGTCATTGCGGCCGGGAACCGCGATCAACGATCGCGGCTACAGACGTGAATCTTACCTGCCCTTCGGCTTGACGGGCGGTTTCTTTGGATCCGTTGCAGGCTTTGGAGCGGGAGCCACCGGTTCAGGGGCTTTACCGCCCTGGATGGAGTTCTTTTCGCCCGCCTCCAGGACTGCGCAGGCCATCAGTTCCGTCGCGCCGTAGCGCCAGCCCTGGCCGGCCTTGTTCTTCGAGGGGCTGTAGCCGATGATGCCGTCAACGTAGTTGCCAACCAGGCCGGCCGACAGGTCCTCGGCACTGAAGATGACGGCCAGCCGGCCGCCGATTTCCATGCCGCGCAATCGTGGTTGCTTGAGGTTGCCGAGCGTTCGCCGGGCAAACGCGCGGTACTCCACCTCTTTGATGTCGTAATGCCGGAACAGCGGATGAGTCACCGCGAGCGTGTCGAGTTTTGCGTCGGGGAACATCTTCGTCAATTCAACTTCCATGGTGACGGCAAAATCGCCCGAGCCGCCGGCGGCGTCGATCACCAGCATGCCGCCGTTCTCGACATATTTCTTCAGCGCGTCCAGCATCTTGTCGTTGAACCTGGCCTTGGTGGTGCCGGTCAGGTGAGCGATGGCGAACGATTTGTCGATGGTCTCCTCGCCGAGTTTCACCGGCTTGACGTCCAGGTCGGTCTGCTTGTCGTTGTGCAGCATGGCCGCCAGACGGCGCCAACCACCAGGCTCGGGATCCCAGTTGCCGGCGTACTGGAGGCGGGCCACGCGGATCGTCCGGCCGGCCGGCGTCGCGTTGGGGAAAACGACATAAGTGTCGCCCTTGTAGTGTAACTGCGCCTTATCAGCAGCATAAAGAAATACATTGGCTGCAAGCTGGGCCATGGCTTCGCGCTCCTGGCCGCCGAAAGAGCCCGTCTGCCAGCCTCTGCCGGGATCGGCCGTGGGAACCAGCACCATCAGTTCCCTGACGCCGTTGCTGAGGCCGAAGACCGGCGGACGATACTTCCAGTTGTTGCGGTTGTACTGCTGGCGGATGTAGATGGAGTGATCGTCGGGCAGGGCGCGGAACTCGCCGCCGAAAAGCTTGGTGCCGATGCGCTTGAAACTCGAGGTGAAAGGGGCACTGGCGCAGTCGGCGTTGCCAAAAACCAGGCCGCCCGCCTCGACGTAGCGCTTGAGCTTCTGCTCGTCCTCGGGCGTGAAATTGAGCGCTTCCTTGCCGGAGATGTAGAGGACCGGAGCGTCGAGAATGTCCCGCTCGTTCCCGTGGAGATTGACGATCTGCCAGTTGACTTCATTCTCGATCGCCTTGCCCATCCAGCGGCAGAGATTGGCCAGATCGCGCGGACGTTCGTTCCACGACGGCGGTTTGCGGTTGTCGCCGCGAGTATCCACGATGTACTCGAGTTTGTTCATCATGATGGGCGCCCGCCCATGCACGAGGAACAGCACGGCCCAGCACGTCTGGGGGATGTCACCCCATGGCCCGCCCCAGTGACCGTCGCCCCCCTGGTGTTGCAGCAGCGATTCCGATCCCCTGGCATACCAGTCGAACGTACCGAAGTACTTGTGACCCGAGGCAACACCAACACGTTCCATGTTGTACCAGGCGTAATTATCGTCGACGCCCTTGCCGACATTGTTCGCAATCCACTGAATTCCCCGTTCGATATGCTCGTCGAAGATGTTGCCCTGGCACTGCAGCCCGGCGCCGGGATTCAGGTACTCCTGCGTTCTGAACCGCGTGGCCACGCCGGCGGTTGTCGTGTTGATCTTGGGCTTACCGCCAAAATCATCGCCCGCGCCATTGACATAGCACCATCCGCCGTCGGGAAACTGGTGCTTGCGCCAGGCCGCGTCCATCGCCACCCAGAGCTTGTCGGAAAACTCCACGCCCATCTGGGCGCACGCCCAGATGCCCAGGACTCCGTAATTGCTCGCCGAATGGTCATAGTCGCCGCCTTCGGCATTGTAGCGGAACAGGCCCATGTTGTCGCCGGTGCTGCGCACCCGCTCACGCAACAGTATGCCATCGCGGTTGACGCCTTCGCGCGAGTCCTGGTTCCTGGGCAGGTACTGCCAGATCTGCGCCCGCATGCCCAGGGCATATGTACCCTTGATGTCGAGACCTTTCAGATGGTTGATGGCCGCCCTCATCTGCGGATCCTGCGGGCTCTCACCGGCCGCCAGCAGCGTGTAGACGACAATGGCATCGTGACCACCCTCCTGGGACTGCGCGCCGACTTTGCCGGGGATCGCGCCATTGCCGTCGAACCTGCCCTTGAGCCACTCGACCGCCCGCTTGATGGACGCATCCACCTCGGCCGAACTCGGCTGGGCACTGGCCGCGCCAGCGGCGGCAAGGAATCCGGCCAGCAGGGCAGCAACCAACGCGTTACATCGAAAATGCGTCATCTTTCTCCTCGGATTGCCGGTCAGTGTCGTGCCCCCTCATTATATCAGTCACCCCGCCAGAGGTACATCAGGCGCGGCCGCTGGAGTTCCTCGATCACATCGCGGTCGATCCGGATGTTCACGCCGGCCCGGCCCTCGCCGCTGTCGCCCAGGAACAGTTCAGGAAATGCCTTGCGAGCCTGGAGCCGGACAACGGTCGGTTGCGAGAGCCCGGCCATCTGGGCGGCCTTGGCATACGCCGCCGGGGCGTAGCCGATCTCGTCGATCAACCCATTCGCCAGCGCCTCGCTCGCCGTGAAAACCTGCCCGGTGCAGAGTTCGGCAGCGGGCTTTTTCAGCTTGTTCTTGCGGTTATCGGAAACAAGCTTGACGAACCGGTTGAAAGCGTCGTTCAGAATGCACTGATAGTAGGCCCGTTCCTGCGGCTCTTCCGGCCTGAACATCGAACCCGCGTTCTTCAGGCCGTGCTCCGGAGCCGTGATCGTGGTCTCGGCCACGCCCCATTTCCTGGCAAGTTCGCTGACGTTGTAACGGTCCATCCGCACGCCGATGCTGCCGGTAAGGGTCGTCGGCTGGGCTACGATGTAGTCGGCCGCGGTGGCAACGTAATAGCCCCCGCTGGCCGCCAGGCTCCCCATGCTGACGACGACCGGAACCGAGTGCTTCTGCTTGAAAGCGGCCACGGCTTGGCGAATCTCATCCGAAGGCGTCACGGCCCCGCCAGGGGAGTCGATGGCGAGAACGATTGCCTTCACGTGACTGTCGTTGTCGATCGAGTCGAGCCAGCGTTTGAGTTGCTGGCCGCGTGAGTCGAGCAATATTCCTTCAACCGGCAGGACGACGACCCTCTGGTCGATCGCCCCTCGCTGGAGAACCTGCTCCTCGACACCGCCTGCCGACGAAAAACCATAGGCAATCAGGAAATACAGATTGATGCACAAGGATACACTGAAAATGCTCAGGGCCAGCGTGACGAAAATCCCGCGCGCCAGCCCCCCGCTGCGCCGCGGCGGCGGTGGCGGCATCATCCACGGCGGCGGCATCATCGGAGCCATCGGAGGCATCGGCATCGGCCCCGGCGGCATGCCCGTGGGTCGCTGCTGAGCCGGTCCAGGCGCCGCACCCGATGGTGGTGGTGGCGGCAAGAAAGCCCCTTGGGGATCAACCGGATCCTGACCAGTCGGCGGTTGTGGAGTCATAGTTGAAACTCGCCTGATGAAATCCGGGACACGCCTCCCGGCCGTCAAACGCTGAAACCGGGATCCGCATTATACAATGTGCTTCGTAATTCAACACCCGAAACGTGTCGAAAAAAGTGCTACTTTCCGATGCAGAAGGCCGCGAAAACGCGGGCCAACACATCGTCGGGTGAGACCTGGCCGACGACCCGGCCCAGAGCGTCAAGGCCGGCGCGCAGTTCAAACGCCAGGGTCTCCGCCCGCTCGGCGCCGGCCAACTCGGCGGCACGGGCCAGGGCGGCGAGGGCCTCTTCGATGGCGGAAAGATGACGGACGTTGAGGGCCAGCGCCGAGCCGGCGGCGCGGCCGAAGGCCAGGGAATCCAGCCGGGAACGCAACTCGGGCATACCATGGCCTGTAATCGCGGAGACGAACAGAACCTCTGCACCCGTAGCGACCACAGGCGACGCGGCGAAATCGGCCAGGGCGGGATCGGAATTCGTGGTAGGTTGTGAACTGTTGGCATCACCACAACCGTCATGCTGAGCGTACTCGCGAAGCATCCGGCTTTGGATTTCATGGCCGGATCCTTCGCGAGTACGCTCAGGATGACGCAATGCGAGGTTCCCGTCTGCGGGAGAATGCCCAAGCAAGTCGGCTTTTGCATGGACGACCAGATCTGGCTTCCGTGATAGCCGGAGAGCCGGCAGATTGTCGGCGATATCGCGAACCAGAATGACCCGGTCGGCTCGTTCGACGGCTTTAAGGGATTGCTCGCGCATCCGGGCGGCGATGACCTCCGCGGGCCGCGAGGCAGGCACTTCAAGTGGAGCCAGCGTCCTCGCTGGCCTTCCAGAATCGCTAATCGTCTGAGGTTCAGGATCGGCGGGGACGCTGGCCCCACTTGCAGCGCCGTTGCCAGTCGCGCGGTCGTCCGAAAGGCCGGCGGCATCGCTGATGCGGACGATGCCGTGATGCAGGGCCACCTCTGCCGAGAGGACGTCGCGCGTCGTGCCCGCAATGGGCGAAACGACGGCCCGCTCGTGGCCGCAAAGGGCGTTGAGAAGCGTGCTCTTGCCGGCATTGGGCCGGCCGACGAGGACAAACTCGATTTCGTGGCTGAGACGCTCGAACCGCGTGCTGGCGATGACAAGCTGGCGCAGGCTGTCGATGACCGCATCGATCCGCCGGCGAGTCTCCTCGGGCGTCAGGAATGAAACATCCTCTTCGGAAAAGTCGATGCCGGCCTCAACCAGGGCGAGAACCTGCGCCAGTTCATCGATCGGCCGGGCAAGTCGTCGCGTGAGTTCTCCGCTCATCAGGCGGCGGGCAGCACGGAGTTCGTCTTCGCCATGGGCGGTAATCGTGGCCGCGACACCTTCGGCCTCGGTGAGGTTCATGCGGCCGTTGAAATAGGCGCGAGCCGTGAACTCGCCCGGGTCGGCCTGGCGGGCGCCGGCACGGATGAGTTCCTGAAGAAAGAGACGAGCCAGCAACGGGTTGCCTGGCAGGTGGACCTCGACAAGGTCTTCGCCCGTGTAACTCCGCGGGGACACAGAGACATACAGCCACGCGGGTACGAGCCAGCCATGAAAGCGGAGACTGGCTCGCTTTGCGGCCGGATCGGGCAGTTCAGATCCAGCGAGTTCAGCGACGATGGCTCGCGAGCCGGGTCCGGACAGGCGGACGATCATTCGCGCGGCCGGCCCGGTCGAACTGCTGATGGCGGCGATGGTGTCACCGGCAATCATCGAACGGTCACTTCTTCTTCCGTCGCTCCACGTCCTTTTGCCAGTCCTCGGCCTTCTGCGAGAGCCGCTCCATCAGCCCTGCCAGGCCACCTTTCTTTTCTGGCTTGCCTGTAGGCGCGGGCTTGCGGCTGGGGCGGCTGGACCCGGCATCGACGATGACCTTGCCTGCTTTCTCGGCTTCCTCGCGGGCCTTGATATGGTCCCGGACAATCTTGCTTTCGAATATGCCGATGGTCGTACTGGCCAGAATGTACAGGTTGAGCCCGCAGGGACCATTGTAAAGTAGTAGCGGGAAGAGCAGGGTCATCCACTGCATCATCTTCTGCGGTTGCGCCTGCTGATCGTCCATGGCCGGCGGCTTGGGAGTCATCTTCTGCTGCAGCCAGAAGACCAGCGCGAGAAACAGCGGCAGGATATTGATGCCATCAAGATGGGCGTAGCCGAAAACCAGCCATATCTTGGAGGGAGTGGAAAAAGCGATAAGGCGGTCGGGCTGGGCGAGATCCCTCATCCATGTCCAGCCCCAGAGGAAAGGTGCGTGGCGAAGCTCAAACGTGCTTTGCAATGACGACCAGAGGGCGATCCAGATGGGCATCTGGAGGAACATCGGCAGGCAGCCGAGGATGGGCGTGAAGCCCTGTTCCTTGTAGAGGGAAACCATCTCGCGCTGCAGCCCCTCCTTGTCGTCGCCATACTTCTTCTTCAACTTCTCCATCTCGGGCTGGAGCTTGCCCATCTTGCTCATCATGATCTGCGACTTCTTCGTGATGGGATGGAGAATCAGCCGCACGATGCACACCAGCGCGATGATCGCCAGGCCCCAGTCGCGCAGGACCGCGTGCAGGATATTGAGCAATCCGACGAGCAAATCGACGAGCCACTGGAACGTGCAATAGCCGCACATTCCGCCCCTGAGAACCAGCGTCTGGTCGTAGCCCAGATCGACGTAGAACCTGGATTTGAGCACCTCGCGATGGCGGGGGCCGAAGTACACGCCAAGGTCCGAATTGACGGTTTTGCCGGGCTCAAGGGTCAACTCTCTGGTCTGGAACGTCTGGGCGAGGAAGACGTTGCCGTCTTCAGCGTACTTATCCAGAGCCTTCACTTCGACCTTGTCCAATGCGGTCTTCTCACCCTTGGCGAGTCTGGGACGTACGATGGCGTCGAAATAGGTGCTGATCAGGCCCGACCATTGGATCGGACCGTCTTTGGTCTCGATGGGTTGCGCCCCGGTTTCCGGCTTGAAACCGGTGGCCGGGCTGTTGGTCACCACGATGTTGCCGTCTTTGTCGTGGCCGGTGACAACCTCCGAAATGTCGCGGCTGTTCTCAACCTGCGGCACCGTCGGGCCGCCATACCAGAGCTGGATCTTCAGCGGGCTGGCGGCCTCGCTGGAGAACTGATGCGAGACAAGAACTTCGTAGCCCATCGACTCGTCGCTGGCGGGTCGGACCTCGTACTTCTTGGTTATGGTCACGGGACCGGCGGATGTCTTCACCACCACCCGGTAGACGGCCGTGTTTTCGGTGCTGGATACCAGTTCCCAGTTCATGGAGAACAGGTCGATGCCCTGGCCGTCGACCGTGAGCCACTGCGTGGCCAGGGAATGGCGTTTGTTCTCGTCGCCAACCGCGTAAGGTGTCTGGAAGACGTAGGGCTCGTCCTTGCCGACTGACTGTCGAAAGCGGTTGAGGATTACCGATCCAATACTGGCGCCGCGGGCGTCGAGCTTGACGCCGATGGAGTATTTCTGCTGGTTCTTCGGGTCAAAACCGGTGAAACCGAGCGTCGCCGGCTGATTGCGCTCGGCGCCGATGGCCGCGATAGCAGCGACCGGCGCCGTTGTGGGCGCAGCG
>JBEKVL010000308.1:0-7362 GCA_049514055.1 Tepidisphaeraceae bacterium
CTGATCACCATCTCCACCGTGGGGATCGTGCCGGGCATCGAGCGGCTGGCGGCCAGCGGGCTGGGCGTGAACCTGGCGCTGTCTCTTCATGCACCGGACGACGCCACACGGGCGAAACTCGTGCCGGCCAACCGGCGATATCCGGTCGCCGGGATCATCCGGGCGGCCAAGGAATACCAGGCTTGCACCGGCCGGATCGTGAATATCGAGTACTGTCTGCTGGGCGGAATCAACGACGGCGACGCTCACGCGGAGGCGCTTGCGAAGATTCTTGACGGATTTCGCGTGCATGTGAATCTCATCCCGTACAACGCGATCGGGCAGGGCCGCAGTGGCACGATCTACTCGCGGCCATCGAACGAGCGGCTCAACCGCTTCATCGAAATCCTCTGCGCCCGCCGAGTCGTGGCGCACTTCCGCCGCACGCGCGGCGGCGATGTTGGCGCGGCCTGCGGGCAACTTCGCGGCCGGCATCTTCTCGAAATCACCTTCGGTGACGATACGAAACGCAAAGAATCCGTGCCGACAGAGCCGGAATAAGATTGACTAGCTTTTGCATCAGACATAAATTCAGCAAATGGAAAGGAGGTACTAACGCTATGGCAGCTGCGAAGAAAGTCGCGAAGAAAGTTGCGAAGAAGCCCGCCAAGAAGATGGCCGCTTGCAAATCAAAGTGCAAGTAACCCGGCGGCGCGATGATGTCGGACCCGTGGCAGAACGGTTCGACTGAATTGCCGAACACGAAACTCTTTCCCGGACTTCGGCTCCAAACAGGTCTGGAACACAAAGAAAGCTTCCCAGCCACGGCGGAAGCTTTCTTTGTTTGGCAGGACAGGCATTCTCGCCGGTCATCATTTCCCATCATCATTTCCCATCCCTCTCCCTTTCTCGCCTCCCCCTCTGTATACTGGAGGTTTCAGGCGGTTGGGCCGCCTCTTGGCAAATGCCGGAACCACAACGAACCATCTCGACCGAAGTCAGCCTCGACGGCCTTGGGCTGTTCTCAGGCGAACGCTCCACGCTCACCATCACGCCGGGTGAGCCGAATACCGGCATTCTGTTCATACGCGAGCAGGGGGGACATGTCGCCAGAATCCAGGCCCTTGTTCAGAACGTGCTGAAGCGGCCGCGGCGGACCTGTCTGCGTAACGGTACGCTATATGTGGAGACAATCGAGCATTGCATGGCGGCCCTGGCGGGAACCGGTGTGACCAACGCCGTGATTCGCATCGCCGGCGGCATTACAGGTGAATTGCCGGCCGTCGACGGTTCAGCCAGGCCGTTTGTCGAGGCGCTTCACGCGGCCGGAATCGTCGACCAGGACGCTCCGGTTGATCCGATCATCATTGAGAAGCCGGTGCAGGTTGCCTCCGGCGAAGCCACCCTGGCCGCTCTGCCAGGACCGAGAGATCACCTGGAGGTCATCTACGACTTTGAGGCGCCGGCGCCGGTTGGCCGACAGGTATTCGTGTTTGAGCACAAGGGCAGTGCTTTTGTCGAGCAGATCGCCTCGGCCCGGACGTTTGTCTTCGAGGATGAGGCCCAGGAACTGCGGGCCCGGGGTTTTGGCCGCCATCTGACTCCGCAGGATCTGCTGGTGATCGCCCCTTCGGGTCCTGTGGAGAACCAATGGCGTTTCGCCGATGAGTGCGTGCGCCACAAGGTGCTGGACATCATCGGCGATCTGGCCCTGGCCGGCCGGCCGATCTATGGCCGGATCGTGGCCCACAAGTCAGGCCACGAGATGAACCACCTGCTCGTGCGCAAGCTGTTGCAGCATGTGGAAGAGACCCAGCGGTAGGCGCTGCTGCATCGCGATGCGGCGCTGGACATCCGCCGGATTCAGCGCATCCTGCCGCACCGCTATCCGATGCTGCTGGTCGACCGCGTGCTGGAGATCGTCGGCGACACCAAGGCCATCGGCATCAAGAACGTGACATTCAACGACGTCTTCTTCCAGGGGCACTATCCCGGAACCCCGATCATGCCCGGCGTGCTGATCGTCGAAGCGATGGCCCAGCTTGGGGGCATCCTGCTCTCGACCAAGCTGGAACATACCGGCAAGCTGGCCATGATGCTCTCGATGGACAAGGTGAAGATGCGGAACCCGGTCGTGCCGGGAGATCAGCTGATTCTCGAAGCCGTTGCCGTGCGCGTGAAGACCCGGATGGGCCATGTGCGCTGCAAGGCGTTTGTTCACGACAAGTTGGCCGCCGAGGCCGAGATCAAGTTCATGCTGGTGGACGCCGAGCCCATGTGAACCGCAAAAGGAAAAGGAAAGGACACACTCCATAATCCGGGCCCGCCCGAGCGGTTCCGGAAGATGCGAAGGAGCGTGCTAGTGATATGAAGATTTCACCTCATGCCATCATCGATCCCAGGGCCGACGTTTCGCCGGATGCCGAAATCGGGCCGTTTTGCGTCATCGGGCCGGACGTGACGATCGGGGCGGGCACCAGCCTGCTCAGCCACGTCACGGTCATGGGACCCACCAGCATCGGTCACGGCAACCTCATTTCGCCCCAGGTTGTTCTCGGCGGCGCGCCGCAGGACCGCAAGTACAAGGGCGCTCCCACGCGCCTGGAGGTCGGCGACAACAACATCATCCGCGAAGGCGTCACCATCCACCGTGGCACCGAGAAAGGCGGGGGCGTCACCCGGGTCGGCAGCGGCAACTACCTCATGTGCAACGTGCATCTCGGCCACGACGTGCAGTTCGGCTCCAACTGTACGATCGCCAATTCCGTGATGGTTGCCGGCCACGTCGTCATCCTCGACAACGTCGTCATGGGCGGCGGTGTGGGCATCCATCAGTTCGTCACCGTCGGCGAGTACTGTTTCATTGGCGGCGCCTCGCGCATCCACCACGATGTGCCCCCGTTCATGCGCGTCGATGGCGCCGACCAGGTCCGTGGCGTCAACGTCAAGCTCCTCAAGGCATCTGGCTACAAGCAGGAGGAAATCGAGGATCTCGAACAGGCCTGCCGCCGGCTGTTCTATCGCAAGGACGAATCGTCGTTCGCGCTGGTTCTCGAGGAGTTCGATACCCTCAACGGCATCAGCCCGAGCGTCAAGCGCCTGGTCGAGTTCCTCCGCCAGCGCACCGACGGCAAATACGGCCGGCATCTCGAAGCGATGCGCAGCCGGTGACGGGCGATCACGGTTGTGTCTCGAGTTCGCGGACGAGCCTGCCGCTGCCGGCGGTCCTCGCTCGCTTCGTTGCAGAGGTGGAGGAACTTGCCGCTGGCATCGCGTTTCAGGACGGCCCGCGCTGTTCGAGATGATACAGCACCGGCCCGAGGCGATGGTGAGCCCATTTCATGGACTTGCTCAACAGCACACCGAACAGGGTTAGCACGGCCAGCAGCACGGCGAGGGTCAGAAGGTGACGGGGTCGCAAGTGACGCAGCTTTGAACCGTAGGCCAGCAGGGCCAGGACGGAGGCGACAGTGATGACCGCATCGAAGCTGGCACGCTGCCAGTAGAGTCCACCGAGGTGGAGCCACATGCCAAACTCATCGAAGGTCAGCGCCAGGCCGACGCCATAGAGAACCGCCACCGTCGAAAGGCGTTTGCCGGAGGGGCGTGCGAAGATCAGGTATGCGCCAGTGGCGCTGAGCAGGAAGATGCCGTAGTTGAGATGATGGATGTGCGTGCCCGTCACGTGAAAGAAGAGCTGGGGCGGGAGTTTTCCGGCCATGATCAGGATCACGAGAATGCGGGCGATGACGAAGGTGAACACGAAGGTGGCCAGGACCAGTCGGGCCAGGCTCTGGTCCAGACGAGTCCGCTCCTGATCGGGTGCTCCGGGGACTGGAGCAGAGGTTGCAGGCATGACGTCGCCGGGTATCCCTGGTTGGGTGGCCGGCGTTGCATGTGGGTTTGCCATCGTGTGTACTCCGTCTGCACCATATCATCGTTGCCGACAATCCAGCCCGCAAGCGATGCTTGTCTCGTCTTCCTCCTGCGGCCCGCAGATCATTGCTCCGGGTGATAACGCCGGCAACTGGACCGCCGGCCAGATCGGAGGTCCGTAACAAGCCGCGTTCAGGCGAGCCGATCATCGGGACGACCAGTAGTACGTCGGCAGTATAGATTCTGAAAGCGCCATATCTCGTGCCGAATTTAGCAAGGACCCACGGAGCAAGGTTCCGTGGGCGTTTCCAGTGCAGGAACTGGGACGAGGTAATCAGTCCTTGTCTGCTTCGCCGGCCTTCTTGCCCCATTTGTGGTCAAGTATGAACAGGTGTGCCGGGCTGTCGCCCAACTGCTCGGCCAGGGCGACCAGTTCCTCCGACCAGGCTTCTTCCTCGACCTGCTCGTTGACCAGCCATTGGACCGACACGGCCAGGGCGTGGTCGTTCTTGGCCAGGGCCAGCTCGTAGAGGGCGGTGATCTGCTTGCTGGTGTTCTTTTCCATGTCGCGGACGGCCTTGATGGCTTCCACCGGCGAGGACCATTCGTTCTTCGGGGCCGGGATGACCTGAAGTTCGACGGTCCCGCCGCGTTCTTCGAGATGGGCCAGCAGCCGCTCGGCGTGGCCGGTTTCTTCGCCCGACTGTTTCTTGAAGAAAGCAGTGAATCCGTGCAGGTTCAGTCGTCTGAAGTAGCAGGCGACGGCGCGATACGCGTGGGAGTTGGCCTGTTCGTGTGCAATCTGAGCGTTGACGGCTTTGGCGATGTCTTTCGAAATCATGAACTCTCCTTTGTGAGTTAGAATGATTGTAGGCGCTGTTTGTCGTCAACGCATTAATGTGGCCGACCGATCCGGGCCGACGCTGACGATGCGGATGGGGCAGCCAATGAGTTGTTCGACGCGTCTAACGTATGCCTGCGCCTGGGGCGGCAGGTCCTCGAAACGGCGGCAGGCGGAAATATCTGCCCGCCAGCCGGGAAGCGTCTCGTAGACAGGTTCGACGTCGGCCAGGGCGTCCATGTCGGCCCGGAAACCGTCGAGAAGCTGCCCGTTCTTCTGCTTGTAACCGGTGCAGATGCGGAGCTGGTCCAGGCCGCTCAGCACGTCGAGCAGGGTCATGGTAACGGCCGTGACGCCGCAGATATCAACGGAGTATTTCACGGCGACGGTGTCGAGCCAGCCGCAGCGGCGCGGGCGGCCGGTGGTGGTGCCGTATTCGTGGCCGCGCTCGCGGATGTAATTGCCGGTGTCGTTGTTCTGCTCGGATGGGAAGGGCCCGCCGCCGACGCGGGTGGAGTATGCCTTCATGATGCCGATGAACTGCTGCACAGAGCGCGGCGGCACGCCGGCGCCGGTGAACAGGCCCAGGGCCGAGCAGTTGGAACTGGTGACGTAGGGGTAGGTGCCGTGATCCACATCGAGCAGGACGGCATGGGCCCCTTCGTAGAGGATACGCTTGCCGCTTTTGATGGCGGCCAGGAGGATGGCGGTGGTGTCAGCGACGAACGGGGCAAGCCGGCGGCCGAAATCGCGGTATTGCTCGAAGATGGGCCTGGGATCGAGCGGGGGGGCGTTGTAGAGGGCGGCGAAGAGTTTGTTGCGCTCGGTGGCGATGTGGTCGATGCGCTCTCGCAATTTGTCTTCGTTGGCCAGGTCGGCGACGCGGATGGCGGTGGAACGGTGCATCTTGTCGGCATAGCAGGGACCGATGCCGCGCTTCGTAGTGCCGATACCGGCGGCTCCCGCCGCGGTCTCGCGGGCGGCGTCTTCCTGCTTGTGCCAGGGCATGACGACGTGGGTTTTGTAGCTGATCTTGAGGTTGTCGGGGGTGATGGAAAGCCCGGCGGCGGTGAGGGTGTCGATTTCGCGGAAGAGCACCTCGGGGTCGAGGACGACACCGTTGCCGATGATGTTGAGAATGCCCGGACGGAAGACACCGACGGGGAGCAGGTGGGTGGAGAGTTTTCGGCCGCCGATGCTGACGGAGTGGCCGGCGTTGGCGCCGCCGCAATAGCGGACGACGAGTTGGGCGTTTTCGCCGAGGAAGTCGACGATCTTTCCCTTGCCTTCATCGCCCCACTGGAGGCCGAGGACGCAGGCATTTCCTTCGAGGAACTGTTTCACGGGTACATACCTCAAGTCAAGATAGAGAGAAACGGACAGATCGAGAATGGAGAGTAGAACGGTTGGAGAAGGCTGTCAAGCCATCCGGTGCCGGCTGGTCTGTATGCAAGTGATGGTGCAACAAGGGGTAACGGGGGTCCGGTTTCGATGATGTGCAAGAAATGGCTTGGATTTGACCTGACGCGAAAGTGGTGTACAGTTAACTCGTGCGGGCGAAACGAGTCGCACAGGCGAACCTCTGCGGGCAAATAGCTGTTTGTGTCGTGGCTGGTCTGCATGGGCCGGAATGGATCCGGCGGTTTGTACCTCATGGACGGTGGAATGCTGCCAGGAGTGGTCCTATGTCTCGAACGATGATTCTGGAAATGCCGTTGACCGAGGTGATGCGGCCGGAGATCGCCATGTCGCTCCAGCATGTGCTGCGCCTGTATACTGTCGGAAACTTTTTGAGTGCATGGCGCAACCCGGACAATCAGCGATCGATCGAGCAGGTGTTCGACTCGCCCGAGCAGGCGCGGCACGCGGCCGTAACCTGTGCGGCGTGGCTGGGGGTTTCCGTTCCGCCGGCGATGCTGAATGTGCCGGCGTGGTGGCGGCATGACGGGAAAACCGTGCATGGGTGAGAGGGGGGACCAAGCCAAAAGGAAAAGCGAAGAAGGCAAAATGAAGGGTGCCGAACGCAGAATTGTGGGGGTTAGAGGATCCACATCAGCCAGAGGGTGCCCATTACGACCGTGATGAGCGTCAGGGGGATTCCGAGAATACAGTAGGTCCTGAGGTTCAGGTCCACACCGAAGGCCCTGGCTGATTCGGCGACGATCAGGTTGGCGATCGAGCCGACGAGCGTGAGGTTGCCGGCCCAGGTGCTGACCAGCGCCAGGAGATACCACAACTTCTGGCTGTGGGCGGCGGCAAGGGAGGGTTGCAGGAGCAGGACGGCGGGGACATTGCTGACGAGATTTGAAAGCACCAGCGTGATCCCCGAGAGTTGGGCGGGCTGGTCGAGTCGTACACCGGTGGCGGTAATGGCGTGGAAGAGGTGATCGGTCAGGCCGCGCTCCTTCATGGCGCCGTTGACTACGAACAAGCCTATGAACAGCAACAGCAGATTCCAGTCGATAAGTTGATACAAGCGGGCGGCCTTGGCGCGGTGCGAGCAGAGCAGCATGCCGGCGCCGGCCAGCGCCGCGACGGCGCGCCATTCGGCCGCGTCTTTGCCGCGTTTGACGAGGAAGAAGGCGACGAGCCCGGCGAGAATCAGCAGGGTTTTGAGAATGAGGTAACCATCGAGGTCGCTGGGCCGGGTTTGCAGGGGAAGGCTG
>JBEKVL010000309.1:0-7354 GCA_049514055.1 Tepidisphaeraceae bacterium
TCTCGCAGAACTGAGGTCCGCTCCCAACCCATCCCAGTCTTGGCTTGCGACGTCTCCCGCCGTCACGGCGATCGGCTACACTCTGTCACCCAGAACCGCCTCGATTTGAACCACGCCCAATTTGTTATCAGAATCCGGCGTCGAGGTCAATCTGACGCATCGTAACATGCCTCACATTCAGAAAGCCTGTCCGTTTCATTTCGGCCAAGGCAGATTAGGATGTCAGACGCGGCAACGCGGCCATGTTGTGGTTGCGTAGCGTTATTTCGGGAGCCTTTGGAATGAACGATCTTCTTCGTAAGCTGACGCCCCAGGGAACCGTGCTGCTGGTGGTGGACGTGCAGGAGAAACTCCTGCCGGCTATCCACGAAGCCGAGGTGTGCGCGGCCAATGTGCGGAAGATGGTTGAGGCCGCGAAGGTGCTGGCGCTTCCGGTCGTCGTCACCGAGCAGTACCCGGCCGGGCTTGGGCCGACCTGCGCCTCGATTCGTGAAGCGCTCGGCGATGAGAAGGCGATCGAGAAGGTGCGCTTCAGCGCCTGCGTCGAGGCGACGATGGCCCGCTTGCGGGAACTGGACCGTCGGCAGGTGATCGTGGTGGGCATCGAGACACACGTCTGCGTGCAACAGACGGTGCTCGACCTGCTGCGGCTGGACTACAACCCCTATGTCTGCGCCGACGCCGTCAGTTCGCGGCGGGCGATGGACCGCGACACCGGCATGGCTCGCATGCGCCAGGCCGGGGCCGTCATCACCACCACCGAAAGCGCCATCTTTGAACTGGTCGGTGAGGCGGGGACGAGCCAGTTCAAGCAGGTGTTGAAGATCGTGAAGTAACGAGCACCAGACCCCGCTCCGTGTCTTCGTGACTTCGTGCTTAATCCGCTCCTCCGCGAACACCCGCGTTGATCTGCGGTAATACCCTTACAGGCCCGGAGGCGGCCCTCGCCCCAGCCCGTGACCGGGAACGCCGGAAACGGGAGAAATCGCGGGGTGGATTCGCCGCAGCCTCGTGCCTGCATTCGGAGCCAGCCATCATGCAATCACATTCGCCATCGACTCGACGCTGCTTTCTCAAGCAATCAGCCATCATCGGCGCCGCCCTGGCCGGGCCGCAAATCCTCCCATCCCGCTCCTGGGGCGCAGCCTCCGAGAAAGTGAATGTCGCGCTGCTTGCCTGCGGCGGACGCACGCGCCAGTTGCTGGGCGATATTCTGCGCGGCGGCACCAACATCGTTGCCGTCTGCGATGTCAGCACTTCCCGGATCGACCAGCTCAAGAAAGAGGCGGCCGGCAAGAACGGCTCGGCCGGCGAGGCCGTCGGCAACGCCAAGGTATACGAGGACTACCGCAAGCTGCTGGAGACGGAGAAGTCCGTCGATGCCGTGGTGATCGCGGCCGGCCAGCGCTGGCATACGCACATGAGCAAGGCGGCCCTGGCGGCCGGAAAACATGTGTTCTGCGAGAAGCCGCTGGCCCACAGCCCGGCCGAGGCCCGCGAGCTGCGCGAACTGGGCAAGACCACGAAGCTGGCGACGCAGGTCGGCTCGCAGGGTGGGACGAGCGATACGTTCCGACGCAGCATGGAACTGATTCAGGCCGGTTTGCTCGGGCAGATCAAGGAAACACATTGCTGGATCAACCGCGGGTTCCCGCCCAGCGCGGCCGTCGATCAGAAGGCCGATCCGATTCCCGAGGGGCTCAACTGGGACTTCTGGTGCGGGCCGTCGCCGGAGCTGCCGTTCAAGAACTACTATCTCGGTGGCTGCCTGGCCTGGGGCCGCTGGCTGGCCTTTGGCGACGGTCACCTGGCGGACATGGGCGCGCACGGACTGAATCTGCCTTGGCGTGCGCTCAAGCTGACCGCGCCGATCAAGGCATCGGTGGAGATTCCCGAGCCGCTCAAGGACAGCTATCCATCGGCCACGACATTCCGCTGGGACTTTGCCGCCCGCGAGGGTTTCGAGGCGACGGCGCTCTACTGGCACGACGGCGGCAAGGCCGGCCCGCCGGAAGAATTCGGCAAGGAACTGCTGACCACCTACGCCAAGGTGCCGACCGACGGCGTGCTGTTCGTCGGCGAGAAGGGCATGCTCTATTCCAACGCCTGGGGCGTCGGCGGGATCATGAAGCTCAAGGGCGACGCCAAGTTCCGCGGCGTGCAGGACCACGAGGCCGGCAAGGCGGTCGCGGTGACCGTGCCGCGCTTCAAGGGCCAGAACCACATCGGCGAATGGCTTGAGGCCTGCAAGGGCAACGGCAAGACCTTCCAGGGTTTCGCCACGGCCGCCAGCATCGCCGAGGTCGCCATGGTCGGCATGGTGGCATTGCGTCTGGGCAAGCCGATCGAATGGGACAGCGAGGCGCTGAAGGTCAAGGGCGAGCCGGATGCCGACAAGTTCGTGCATCTGGAGGTGCGGAAGAAGTGGCTGTAGCAGACGTGCAGAGTGGATAGAAGCCAGAAGCCGTCGAGAGTACCGACGGCTTCTGGCTTTTATTGACTCTGCGGAAGGTGGCATCTTCAACACGAAACCACGAAATATGCCTCGGTTTCTCGGAAGATTCGTGTTATTGTGAACCGGTGTAGCTGGGGAGCGTCCCCGGCCTCCGCACGCCTCTTTCAACCGGATAGAGACATGGACGAACAAGTTTGGGGTTTAGTGGCGTTGGGCCGCGCGGGGCAGGTTGAGCTTTCGATCGATGAATCCGATAGTGATCCAACGACCTACGTGATGACTATCTCGCTGCCGTTGATTGAACTGCGATTCACGATCCAGGATCCCCATGCCGCCCTCGAATTCAGCCGGTTCCTGTCCGAGTACGCAAACCGTCAGGTATTTACCAAGCAACAGATCGGGAACTCGTCGGGCATGCCGCTGGAACTTATCAAGGACAGCGAATTCTCCGACCGGTTCTATTTGCGAGCCGCAGCCATCGGAATGATTGATGTCAGCATTATCGATCCGGTGACCAACGATCTGGTTCAGGCAGCGATTCAGCTCGCGCACGACATCACCAGCGAAACCGAGATTTGCGCAGCTCCCCCGAACCAACCAAGTCCCGTTTCGTGTCTTCGTGCTGAACCGCCACCTCCGTGAACGGCGCGAATCATCAGCCGCGAAGACGGACGCGAAGAGAATCGAATTCATCATCTTCGCGTCTTCCTTCGCGCCTTCGCGCTTTCGCGGTGAATTCGTTGGCCTTTGGCCCGACATCCGTGGCTCACTTGCCCGGTTTGGCGTCCTTTTCGAGCGTCTTGATCGTCTCATCCAGCAGCGCCTCCGCCTCGGCGGTTTTTCCCTGCTTCATCAGTTCGTCGAGCTGCTGCTTGGCCGCCTGGAGCGCGGACATATCTCCTCCCTGAGCCCTGATCTGCTCGGCCAGTTGCTGCACCTTCCGCATCTTCGCCTGGATACCGCTCATCTTCCCCTTGATCTCCTTGAGCTTCGCCTGCTGTTCCGGCGTCAGTTTGTTCTTGATGAAGATCATCAGCGAGAACTGCGATCGCTTCATGTCGTTCTCGAGCCCCATGACCTTGTCCACCTGCTCGAGCGCTTTCTTCTCATCCACCTGGTCCTTGCTCACCAGTTCGATCAGCAGATCCCTCTCGTTCTTCATTTGTTCCTGCAACCGGCCCATCCGCTCCCGCATGTTCTGCAGCTCCTCCATCATTTCCCCCTTCTGGGCTTCGGTCAGGCCGATCAGCGCATGGGCCTGCATCAGTAATTCTGGCGGAAAGAAGGCGTCGCCGATCGGGTCGCCGCCCGGTGCCTGGGCTCGCGCCGACAGGGCGCCGCAGAACAACGTAACCGTCGCGAACGCCACCAGTTGCCACGCGTTGATCCGTCGCATTGTCTTCTCCATGTGAAAGGTATCGCCAATTATACGACGCGATACGCAGATAACAGCCCTGAATTATTAGACAAAACTCCCCGTTTCTGCGCTCATAGTCGATATTGAGGAGCGATGGAACCTTCGCCGGATGATCCACTGCTGCTGCGGCTGGCACGAGGATGCCCGCGGTCCTTTGCCGAATTGTACGACCGGTTCGGCGGCCCTCTGTATCGCGCGGCGCGGACCATGCTGCGATCCAGCGCCGACGCGGAAGATGCCGTGCAGGATGTGTTTGTGAGTCTGGTGCGCGGCCGTGAGCGACTGGGCGAGGTGGACAATCTGCCGGCGTACCTTTTCACCAGCCTGCGGCATGTGGCAAGCCAACGGCTGACACGGCGGGACCGTGAGCGCCAGGCGATGCGGCTGCTGTCGGAGGTCTCTCGTGACGCCTGCGCTGGACCCGCTGCGAGAACGGATGAACAGATCGAACGGGCATTGTCCGACCTGCCCGACGAGCAGCGCGAGGTGCTGGCCTTGAAGATCGACGGCGGCCTGACGTTCGCCGAAATTGGCAGTGTACTGGACGTCAGCCTCAACACTGCCGCCAGCCGGTATCGCTACGCCCTGGAGAAGTTGCGCCTCACCATGGGAGGAGAGCAGCCATGACCAATGAGCCATTGCCGCCGGAACTGGCCGAACTCGAAGTCCGTCTGGCACAACGCACCACTGAAGCCGGCCCGGCCTTGCGGAAGCGGGTTCTCGACGCGGTCGCTGGTGAACTTGCCAGCCGGGAGGGCCACGCCCCCGCACGGGCAAGGGGACTTGCCCATGCCACCCAATCAGAGAACATGGGCCGCGAGCGCGCACCCGTTCCCATCCGGCCGACCCTTTCACCCTGGTCTTTCTTCGCCGCCGCTGCCGCGGTGCTGATTGTTGCCCTGAACATCTCGGGCATGGTGGCCGAGATGACCGACTACATCGATGGTCATGCACGTGGCCCGCAACAGACGCTGGCCCTGGCCCAGTCGATTCGCCAGGCGGTGCCTGAACTATCGCCGGCCCAGGCACAGAGCATGGCCGTCACCCTGTCGTCCGGCCAGCGCCTGCTGGCGTTGCCGGTGGTACATGGATCGCGTCCGACAAACCGAACGAACATTCAGGAGCCATAACATGAGCTACGCACTACTCTGGATTGAGACGATCGCCCTGGCGCTGATCTGGATGGCCGCCATGCTGGCCGTGGCGGCGCATTTTCGCAGCCGCGTCTGGTTCGCCCTGGCCGTGCTGGGAATCGTGCTGGTGCCGCTCGTGCCGATCGGAGGAACGGCGGTTGCGATCGCAATTGCCCGGCTGATGGGGTCCTTCTACCCGAATCCCATCCTGCCGTACTCCGTATCGCAAACCATCATTCTCGTCGTCGGCATGGCCATCATCTTGCGACGCGCTCAGCGACCAGCCCTGACCACAACTGGCCTCGCCGCGGCCGGCTGGCCGCGAGGCCGGCTGCTGCTGACGCTGCTGATGGCCTTTGCGCTCTGGATCATGACGGCTTGGAACATCGAACTGGCGGCCCGGGCACAAGTCGCGGCCGTTCGCCAGGAGGCCGGCGCCATGATGCTTTCCGTCGTTCCGCCGGTGGCCAATGATGCCCAGAACGCCGCGTTCATTTACGAAAAGGCGTTCCGGTATCTGGATGCCGACCCCGATCTCAAGAAGAACAAGGATAAGAACATCCTCAATCAGGAGAAGCCCAACATTGCCGGCCCGGCTGTAGCTCAGTTCCTGACACGCCATATCAACACCCTCTCGCTGATCTATCAGGCCGTCGCGTTGCCCGACTGCTACTTCGAACACAACTACCTCCATCCGGATTTCTCCATGATCATGCCGGAACTCGGCAAGCTGCGCCAGGTCGCCCGATTGTTGCAGCTCCATCGGCAATACGAGACCGCCCGGGGCAATGTGGGATCGGCCATCAATGACACCAGGGCCATGTTCCGCCTGGCCGACCATACCGGCCGATCGCCACTGCTGATCGCGGCGCTGGTGTCTATCGCCATCGATGGCATGGCCGTGAAGAATGCCGAAGAAGTATTGTCAACGCTGACGGAAGCGCAACAGGTGATTCGACTCGGGATCGATGATCCCGACCGCATTGCCCGGATGATGCGCCGGGCGATGACCTGCGAAGAGGCATTCGGCATCGCGACGTTCAGCGATCTGACCGACGGCCGCGTGGACATAGCTGCGCTGGTGGGTACGCCCGAATCCAACGGCCCGACTCCCGCCTTCGCGGGCGGCGCCTTTGTCCGCCTCTGCTTTGTTGGCAACGACCTCGACGATTACCGCCGGACGATGGTCTCTTACCGCCAGTTGCTGGCCAGGCCCTTCTACGAAGTTCAGCCAGAGTTGCGGGAAATCGACGACCAGACCCACCGTCCCAGAGGCTTCATGACCGCTCTCCTTCTGCCTGCACTTCACAGCGACATCACCACCTCCGCGCGAATGACAGCTCAGCTTGAGTGCGCCCGCCTCGCCGCGTTGGCCACGGATTACCGCATCGCCAAGGGCCAATTGCCGCCAACGCTCGAAAGCCTGATGCCCGAGTATCTGACCGAGATCCCCTTGGATCCGTTCGATGGCAAGCCCCTGCGAACAAAGCTCACGGCTGAGAAGCTGGTGATCTACAGCATCGGCCCGGATCTGAAGGATGACGGCGGGACGGAATTTGACAACAAGACCAAGACCGGGGACATCACGGTCACGCTGAAGGTGAAGTAGACGTCACGCCGACGCCTGGAACAAATCGCTCCGCGCTTCGTCCAACGGAGCATATGAAAACGACCTCTCTTTTCCTGACGGGCGGCTTCATCGCCGCGATAGTCGCCACGACGGCATTTGCCCTCACGGTGGAGCGCCAGGTGACTCCGGCCTATGTGCGTGAGCATCCCACGGAGTTCTCCGTGGAAGCGGCCGCCGGCAAAGACGGCCTCATCGGCTTCACCATCAGGCACAACGTCGCCAGCCCGATGTATCACGTCGCGCACCTTGCGGTCTATCACCAGGGCAAGCTAATCGCCACCAGCGACACCCCGGTGTTTGGCAGGAAGCAGGGCGATACCTTCCACTTTGCCGTCCTGGCGGAGGATTTGGCCGAGTCCAAGTTTGACCTCAGCGATAGCGCCCTGGGCGGCTCGGGCGACGACGCCGTTCCAGTGCCGGGGACAATCATTCATCAGTTCCGTCTGCTGGATTTCGTTCCGGAACAACTGCTCAAACCGGCCAGCCACAAATGACCGCCTCGCGCGGCAACAGCGGCATCAGCATGTGACAACCCGGCGCCTGTGTCTTGCCCGCGGCCGATTTGCACACGGGCCGTTCTGCGGGGATGATCGGTCAGGTACAGGAGATGTCGATGAGATATGTTGGCAACGAGTGCGCAGTCATTTCCCGATTTCAGGCAAACCAAGTCTCTGGGTGGCATGGGCGAGCATGCTTGCCCGTGGCGCACGGGCAAGCAT
>JBEKVL010000310.1:0-7342 GCA_049514055.1 Tepidisphaeraceae bacterium
AGGCCCCACCGACGCAACCGGCGGATCGTGTTGGAGATCGCCCGCTTGTCCTTCACGTACTCCATCGCCTTCCGGGGATCATTACCGAACAACTCGGGATCAATGGTCAGGGTCAGCATGAACACTCCCGAGAAGCTCTCGATGACAGGGACCAACCGTTTCCGCAGCTTGAGAGCCGACGCCAGGCAGCAGGTAGGACAGAACAAAGACTTGCACCGACACGGACGGGCTTCAACGTAGCTCCGGAGGAATTCCCCCGATTCCTTCCCCTCATCCACCTCTGTCACAATGTCTCCCAATGGTTCAAGATAACCGTCAGGCCCCCGGCCGGCCGTGGCCGGCTCGGGGGCCGTCTCCGGCCCACGTGTAAGGCGAGCAAACCGTAGCCCTTTAGTCCCGATGGATACCTGCAGCGTCTGCCCGCCCGACTTCTCTACCGGCCGCAACGCCGCCAACGCCCCGGCGTCCAACTCGCCGCCAAAGCAGTCCAGGACGGCCGCGTACTCTTGCCGACTGGCACACCGATGGAGTATAGTAGTCTTTGTCATACGTCATAAGCCGCACTCCCAACGCCGCCAAGCAGAAGGGATGCGGCTTTTCTCCTTTCATCAACCAACGCCCAACACGCCTTTGCTATAAGACGGGTCAGCCCCGGGAGGCAGATGGCCCACCTCCCGGAGCTTCAACCCACCGAGGCCCGGCCGACCGACAGGATTCCCGAGTCCCTGCCGACTGAGTGCCTGCCCAGGGCTACCACGCTCCTTTGCAGGTTGCGACCGTAGCCGTGCGGCTTTCAGGTCCGTGATTAACGCTTTGCGATCTTCGACGGCTTTTCCCGGAGTACCGATGGGCCGAGTACGGCCCACCCCCCTCAGCGGAGTACCGTTTGACGGAGTACCGGCAGATGTTCTTACCCTGATCCGACCAGGAAGCCCCGGCCTCTCCGGTGCAGGGGGAGCCTGAACTCCACGGCACCCAGGGCGAACGCACACACGACGACTCCGAACACTGCTGGCCCACGCCAGGTTCTCACGCCGGGTGGGGTTTCCGTGCGGAATGTGGTCTGAACTGCGTCGGCAACCCGCGTTCTCAGCCTGATTTCGAGGGTACACGTTTTGAAACGTCATCGGCCCCCCGCTTCCGTGACAACGACCGTACCAGGGCCGCAACCCGCTTGCGGCTGGCTGCCGTCAGACTCGCCCACTTGTCAAGGATTCCCCGCAGTACCCCGTCGATTTGCAGCGCCAGTGCAGCGCTACCCCGAGCCGCCCCCTTCAACTTGCCGTTTCCTCCCGATCTTCCGGCCCCCGATCCGTTGCCCTGAAAATCCATGTGTCGCCGGTTCAACTCCGGCCCTACCCATTCGATCGACAAGCCCCTGAGAAATCAGGGGTTCTTTTTCTTCCCATCCCGGCTCGCGGCCGCCTGTTACGCCAGGATGTGTGTCACACCTTTCCCGGGCCGTCGTGCTTGGCGACCTGTTGGGTTGAGGGGACGATCAGCACCTGGCCGGCGCGGGTTTCGTTGACGGTTACGACCTTGGCAACGTAGCGGCCGATGGGGACGGAGTCGCCGGGCTTGGGCCAGCGGCCGAGTTTCTGGGTGATGCAGCCGTTGAGGGTGTCGACGTTTTCGTCGTCGAGTTCGCCGGCGGCCAGGTGCAGGCGGTCACGGAGTTCGTGGATGGGAAAGAGGCCGGAGACACGGTAATTCTCGCCTTCGGGGACGAAGGCGGTGTCGGTGCCGGTGTCGAACTCATCCTGGATGTCGCCGACGATCTCCTCGATGACGTCCTCGAGGCTGACGATGCCGCGGGTGGTGCCGTATTCGTCGACGACGATGGCCATGTGGATGTGGCTCGTCTGGAACTGCCGGAGCAATTTGGGGACGGGGAGCAATTCCGGGACAAAGAGAATGTCGCGGCGAATCTTGTGGAGGTCGATGTCGCCGGAACCGATGACGTGGACGGCCGATCCGGGCAGGCCGTCGATGATGGCGACGGCCTCGCCGTCGGGCGTGCCGGCATCGGCGAAGCGCAGGCGGCCGGGGATGAGTTGCAGGTGGTTGAAGAGGTCCTTCATGTGGATCAGGCCGATGACGTGGTCGATGTCGCCATCGGCCAGCGGCAGGCGCGTGAAGGCGGATTTCTGGACGGTGCGGAGCACGTCGCCGACGGGCTGGTTGAGGTGGAGGTAATCGACCTGGGTGCGCGGGGTCATGATCTGGCGGACCTTGAGGTCGCCGAACTCGAAGGCGGAGGTGAGGATCTGCTGCTCGGAGCTCGAGGCGATCGTTCCTTCCTGGACGGCGTGGGTGAGAAGGGTGCGGATTTCCTGGGCCGTGTGCGGCACTTCGTGGCCATGCCCGCCGACCTCGGTGCCGGTGGTCTTGAGCAGCCAGTTCGTTGCGCTGTTGAGGGCGGCGATGGCGGGGTAGAAGACATAGGTGAAGCCGATGAGCGGAATGGATAGTGGGCCGATGACGCGATCGGCGGCGAGGATGGCCCAGTTCTTCGGGGCCTGTTCGCCGATGATGATGTGCAGGGAGGTCGTCAGCGCGAAGGAGAGGGAGAAACCAATGGCATGTCCGGGCGCGGCCGGGAGATGAAGGATCGACACAAGAGGGGCGACGGCGGAGGAGACGAGTGGCTCAACGACCGCGCCCAGCGCCAGCGAGGCAATGGTGACGCCAAGCTGGCAGGAGGAGAGATAGAGGTCGAGGCGGCGCTTCACCTTGAGTCCCAGGCGGGCCATCAGCGACTTCTCGGCCATGACCTCGAGCCGGGAGAGACGTGCCGACACGGCCGCGAACTCGGCGGCGACGAAGTAGCCGTTGAGGGCGACGAGTGCCAGAGTGGCGAGGATTTTGGCGAGGAGGATCAAGTCGGCAGTGTTTTACATCAGCGCATGGCCGGATGCCACACGCGGGATTTCGAATAGGGGACTGGAGTGTGACCATTGTGCGAAGAAAGTTGCGGACTGCGGAGACCACACGATGTGTCGTGCTGAGCGTACTCGCGCAGCATCTGGCCGTGGACTGCGTGGCCAGATCCTTCGCGAGTACGCTCAGGATGACGGTTTGCAGGCATGACAACATTCCGGCAATGCAGGGTCTGCTTCAGCGGACGCGGGGCGGCGTGCCCACGGGTCTTCGCTTCTGTTAAAGCGGGCCCTGCGGAACTCCGAACGCAGACTCAATTCCGTTCTCCCACGTCCAGCCGGTATTTCCGCATCTTCTTGTACAGCGTGGTGCGATTGATGCAGAGTTCGGCGGCGGTGGCCTGGCGGTTCCAGCTATTGCGTTTCAGGGCTCGTTCCAGAATTTCCCGCTCCGGGCCTTCCAGGGCCTGATCGAGCGGCATCGGCCGATCCGCGACGCCGGCTCCGGGCTGGTCCGGCTTGGCGTCCCGATGCGGCGTGTAAGCGGCCAGGGATTCGGGCAGGTCTTCCGCGTCGATCTGCGGGCGACGGCTGAGCACGACGGCGCGTTCGATGGCGTTCTCCAGTTCGCGTACGTTGCCGGGCCAGTCGTAGCGTTGCAGGGCGGCCAGCGCGGCGTCGGTGAAACCGAGCACGTTGCGGCCGGTCTCGCGGACGAAGTTGCGGAGGAAGTGATTGGCGAGAAGGGGAATGTCGCTGAGTTTCTCGCGGAGGCTGGGCAGACGGACGTTGACGACGTTGATGCGGTAGAAGAGGTCCTGGCGGAACGTACCTTCGGCGACAAGGGACGCAAGGTCGTGGTTGGTGGCAAGAATCACGCGGGTGTCGACGGTTCGGGTGTCGGTGCTGCCGACGGGTTCGAACTGGCGTTCCTGCAGGACGCGTAGGAGTTTGACCTGCATCGCGGGCGAGGCGGAGTTGATTTCGTCGAGGAAGATGGTACCGCCGTCGGCCGCGAGGAACCGGCCGGGTTTGTCGGAGATGGCGCCCGTGAAGGCGCCTTTGACGTGGCCGAAGAGTTCGGATTCGAGCAGGGTTTCCGGCAGGGCGCCGCAACTGACTTCGACGAACGGTTTGCCGCGGCGTGGCGAGCGGTGGTGGATGGCGCGGGCGAGGAGGGATTTGCCCGTGCCGCTTTCGCCGGTCATGAGGACGGTGGTGCGGCTGTCGGCGACGGCCTCGACGAGGTCGAAGACCTTGAGCATTTTGTAGTCGTGGCCGATGATGTTCTCCAGGCCGAAGCGGATGTCGAGCTGTTGCTTGAGGGCGTGGTTCTCGAAGAGCAGGGCCTGCTGGCGGGCGGCTTTCTCGACGACGACGCGGATTTCGTCGTCGATGATCGGCTTGGTGAGGTAGTCGAAGGCCCCGAGTTTGATGGCCTCGACCGCGCCTTCGATGGAGCCGTAGCTGGTGATGACGATGACGACGACGTGCGGGAAGCGGCGGCGGACGTTGCGGAGGAATTCGGCCGGGTCGGTGCCGGGGAGGCTGGTGTCGGCCAGCAGGAGATCGACGGGCGAGCCTTCGAGGGCGGCCGCGGCCTCGACGGGTTCCTGGGCGGTTTTGACGTCGTACCCTTCGCGTGAGAGGAACTGCGAGAGGGATTGGAGCATGATCCGGTCCTCGTCGAGGATCAGGAGCCGCGGGCGATGTGCGGTGTTGAGTTGAATCATCGAATCCGGCCTCCGTGTCGGGCACCAAGCGCAGAATCACCGGCGTCATGAGGCGTGGTTGCATCACGCGCTGCCTGCATACATCGGATAGAGTGGGTGTTGATCCAAAGCGACAATCGGGGGGAATGGTTATGGGACGTTGGGTTGGTTGATAGTGGGTAGTTGATAGTTGATAGTGCGGAGCTGCCAGTTGTTGGTTGCCAGTTGCCAGTGGGGCGGAGGGACGGGGGAAGAAAAAAGCCGAATCGGGCGTGGGTGGCGGGGCCTGTTGTGGGGTAAGTGGTTTATGTGAAAAGGGTTGCGATTCCGGCAGGGTGGACGGAGGGCGGAAAAAGCGGCCCCAAACCGACCCCAAACCGACCCCAAATCGTCCCCCGAACGTCCCCCAATCGACCTCAAAGCAACCCCCGAATCGCCCCATGGTCGGAGTTCGGGTTGGCCGGGAGGCGATGGAAGACGGAGACGCGCGGCGCGGCTTGGCCGCAACCAAAGGGATTGAGGCACGAAGGCACGCAGGCACGAAGTGGGAGAAAAGACCCGGCGTAGGCCAGATGTGGCAGGATTCTCCTCACGCTGCGAAACAATGGATGGATTGTGGCACAGAGAGAGGGGAAGCCACACGAAGGAAAGACCGAGGCGAGCGTATTTGATTGTTAAAGAGCGATGCGAACATATAGCGTATTGGTGTGGAGATGTCAAGAGAGGGCTGAATGAAAAAGGAAAAATGAAAAGTGAAAGGAGAGGGAGACAGGATGCCGCGGAATACCGCGGCCACGGGCTGGAAGCCCGTGCTACGGAAGATGACCCATATGTCGTATCCGCCATAAAAGAAGGCACGGGCGGAAATCGCCCGTGCCTTGTTGGGTGAACCCAAGAGGATTACTTCCGGCCCTGGTCCCAGTAGCCGATCATGTAGAGGAACCGGTTCTGGTTGAGCACGGGGATCTGCAATTCGAGCGCCTTGTTACGGACGTCGTCGTATGCCTTGAGGGCCTTGAGGGCGTTCTCGTGCTCGAACTTCTTGACCGGGTCGGTGTCGAGCTGGTCCTTCGGATAGTTCGGCACGACGGGCTCCTTGCCCATGACCAGGAAGTCGGTGTCGATGTCGATGGCGTCCGTGAGGACGGCGCCCCAGGCCACGATCAGCCGCTTGACCACGTCGGTCTCGGCCGCCGTGGCGATGTTGTTGTGATCGATGTCGAAGTCGCCGTAGACCTTGAAATGGAACTGGGTGTTTTTGTTATAGATGACATTGGCGATGATGTCGCCTTCTTGTGGCTGCTGACCTTCGTTCATCTTGATGATGCGGCACTCGGAACTGCCCACACCGACGCGGATGATCTCCAGCGACCCTTTGCCGGGGGGAAGCTCTTCGGCCGAGCCTTCGATGCGCGGGATACCCTCCAGCTTGTCGTAAATCTGGAAGGTCAGGCCCTGGGTGACGTGCTGACCGAAGCCAAGGTCGATGTACACGACGTTGTTCTTGGCGATCTGAATGATCTTGCCGGCGGGCTGGCGGAGGATGGCATTGGCGTAGTTCTGCGGCCGCAGCGAGCCGATCTTCTTGACGAGCCTGTCGTTCTCCTTCTTAACCTTCTCGATCTCGGCCTGGACGGTCTTGAGCTGGGTGGTGAGCTCCTCGGCGGCTTTGCGGCCGTCTTCGACGGCCTTCTTCAGCGATTCCTCAAGCCCGTCGATCTTGGTCTTGGTGTCGGTGAGGTAGGTGGTGCCTTTCGCCGTTTCGGCTTCGGTCTTCTTGTTGGCCTCGGCGATGGCTTTCTCGAGCTCGTCGGCCTTTTGTTTGCCGGCGTCGTTGGCCTGTTTGATCTGGTCACTGAGGCTGGCGGCCTGGGTGCTGAGTTCCCTGATGCGGGCCTCGCGGGTGTTGATGGCATCGGCGAGGATGGCCACGCCGTTGATCAGGGCCCCGCCGGGGACGGAGACGCCGGCGCCCTTGAGGCCGTCGTTGGCCGAAGCGACGGTCCTGGCAGCGGCGTCGATGGCTTCCTTGGTGGTACTGGGCTGTCCGGTGATCTGACGGGCGAGATCCTCGCGCTGCCGCAGCAGCAGGCTGTAGAGGGAGGACTTCTCCGTGCCGCCCTCGTTGAACTTGTCGGCCTGTTCGATGGCCGATGGAAGTTCCTGTTCTGTAACCACTTTCGGGAACTGCTTCTTGAAGTTCCCCAGTTCCGTCTCTCTGACCTTCAATTCCGAATTGGTCTTGACCGCGAAGATCGCGGAGATCAGGAACAAGATCACAAAGATCACGAGCGCGGTGATAAGACCGCCTCTGGATCCGGGCTGACTCACTGTGGCCATCGAATACCTCCGAGCAAGGGTGCAAACGCCTACGGTGGAGTATGTTACGGCAGTCGGCTAATGTACAAGCCAGCCGATACTCTGGTCAAGCCAGTGGACGAAGATCGCGTGATGACGGGTGTGACCAGGTTTCCGGGTATGCTGCAGACTGTTTACGTCGCGACAGTTGTCATTCTGAGCGTACTCGCGAAAAATCTGGCTTCGGACGCCAAGGCCAGATCCCACGCGAGTACGCTCGGGATGACGGTTGGTGGTCTGGATCGAGTTCCCGACAGATGGTTACGCCACATGCCCCGGACTTTTTACATCATCGACGGCCACGCCCAGATATTTCGGGCCTATTTCGCGCCTTTCCGCGACCTTACGAGCCCGACGGGCGAGCCGACCAAGGCGACCTTCATCTTTACGCAG
>JBEKVL010000310.1:7358-12090 GCA_049514055.1 Tepidisphaeraceae bacterium
AAGGCCGGATTACCTGGCGATCGCCATCGACACCGGGACCAGCCTGGGTTTCCGCAGGCAGATCTACCCGGAATACAAGGCCCACCGGCCGGCGCCGCCGCCGGATTTCGCGCCGCAGGAGCAGCGTATCCTGCGGATTGTCCGCGATGCGGGCGTGCCGATTTTCGCCAAGCCCGGCTTCGAGGCCGACGACCTCATCGCCACGCTGACCCACGTTCTGCGCGGCCGGGATTTTGATGTCGTGCTGGTGTCCAAGGACAAGGATCTGCGGCAACTCCTGGCCGACCATGTGCGGATGTACGATGTGCAGGCCGACACGTTTACGACCGCCGAGTCGATGTCGCAGGAACTGGGATACACGCCCGGCCAAGCCGTCGAGGTGCAGACGCTGATGGGCGACGCCACCGACAACGTGCCGGGAATCCCCGGTGTTGGCGAGAAGACGGCGGTCAGGCTCATCCAGAAATACGGCTCGGCCGGCGAAGTTCTCAAGCACCTTGACGACCTGACGCCCAGACTCCGGGAAAATTTCGAGAAGAACGCGGCGGTGCTGGCAATGTCGCGACAGCTCGTCACGCTCAAGACCGACGTCGATTTTGGCTTCGATCTCGAACGATGCGCATTCCGTGGGCTGAACGCCGACGGTCTGCGAAAGCACCTGTCGGAGCTTGGATTCACGACGCTGCTTGGCCGGGTGGAGAAGAAGACCGAGGCGGCGCCGCCAGCCAGCGTGGCGGCGAAACCGGTGGAGATGGGCCTCTTCGGCCCGATCGTGGAAGCGCGGGGCGCCGGCCAGCCGCCGGCCATCACCAGCGAGGGGCTCGACTATCGGCTGGTGAATACGGAGGAGAAGTTCGCGGAGTTTCTCGCTGAACTGAAACAGCAGAAGTGCTTCGCGTTCGACACGGAAACGGACGACCTCGGGGCCATGCGGTCCAACGTCATCGGCGTGAGTTTCAGTTGGCGGGAGGGGACCGGCTACTACATCGCACTGCGCGGACCCGAGGGATCGGCCGTGCTCGACCCGGTCCGCGCGCTGCACACCCTGGGGCCGATTCTCTCCGATCCGGCGATTGGGAAAGTCGGGCACAACATCAAGTACGACATGCTGGTCATGCGCGTGGCCGGCGTGGAGTTGCGCGGCGTGGTCATGGACACGATGTTGGCCGCGTTTCTGGTGAATGCCGGCCGCAACCAGTACGGCATGGACGGGCTGGCCCGCGACCTGCTGGGCTTCCGGAAGATCGCCACCGAGGAACTCATCGGCAAGGGCAAGCACCAGATCAGCATGGTGCGCGTGCCGCTGGAGAAGACGGCCCGTTACGCCAGCGAAGATGCCGACGTCACCTGGCGGCTGGCGCAGCTTTTCCGTGCCAAACTCAAGGAAATCCCGCCGGTCGAGAAGCTCCACGACGAGCTCGAGGTGCCGCTGGTCGATGTGCTGGCCGAGATGGAATTCAACGGTGTCGCGATCGATCCGGCCATGCTGCGCGAGCAATCGCGCGTGCTGGCCGAGCGGGCGGAGAAGCTTCGCGGGCAGATCATGGAGTCGGCCGGCTGCGAGTTCAACCCCGACTCGCCGAAGCAACTGGCCGACGTTCTCTTTACCAGGCTCGGGCTCAAGTCCCTGCGAGAGAACAAGACCGGCCCCAGCACCGACGCCGAGGTGCTGGAGAAGCTGTCGCTCGAACACAAGGTTCCCCGGCTGATTCTCGAATATCGCGGGCTGGTCAAGCTGATCAACACCTACCTCGACAAACTGGCCGGGGATATCAACCCGCGCACCGGCCGGATTCACGGCAGTTTCAACCAGACGGGCGCCGCGACGGGCCGGCTGTCGATGTCCGATCCCAATTTGCAGAATATCCCGATCCGCACGGATGAAGGCAGCCGCATCCGCCTGGCGTTTGTTCCGGGCGACCGCGAAAAGAATGTGCTGCTGACGGCCGACTATTCGCAGGTGGAACTGCGGGTGCTGGCGCATTTCACGCAGGAGCCGGCCCTGCTCCGCGCCTTCGAGGCGGATGAGGACATTCACCGCGCCGTGGCGGCGGAGGTCTTCGGCGTGCCGCTGGATCAGGTCACCAAGGACCAGCGCGGCCAGGCCAAGATCGTCAACTTCGGGATCATTTACGGGATCAGTGCCGCCGGCCTGGCCCAGCGTATCGAAGGCATGTCTGTTGTGGGCGCCAGGCAGCTTATTGATGCCTACAACAAACGGTTCCCGTCGATTGCGGGGTTCATGCAGAAGTGTGTCATGGAGGCGAAATCGCAGGGATATGTGGAGACGATTCTCGGCCGCCGCCGCCCGATCCCCGAGATCAACTCCGGCGTGGTCGCGCAGCGCAATGCCGGCGAGCGCATGGCGATCAACTCCGTGGTCCAGGGCTCGGCCGCGGATTTGATCAAGGTGGCGATGTTGAACATCCACCGCCGAATCCGCGGCGAAGGCTGGCGGAGCCGGATGCTGCTGCAGGTGCATGACGAGCTGGTGTTTGAAACGCCGCAAGAAGTTGTCGAGCGCGAGGCCGAGGCGATCCGGCACGAGATGGTCAATGCGATCGTGCTGCGCGTGCCGTTGAAGGTCGACATCGGTTGGGGTGCGAACTGGCAGGAGGGGAAGCACTGAACGCGAGGCCCGGGAATGGCGTGGACGCTGCAAACGGCGCGACCGAAGGGTAGAGCATACGCCCGGCTTCGGTTATTATTTCACCCCCAAGGCGAGTTGCCTCCTTCGGCGTGCGGCAATGCATGGTTCGGGCAACCGGCAGATGAGGTTTGATTTCCCCCTGCTGATTGGAGAATGTCCTGGCCAGTCCGACAATGGGAGCAGAAAGCATGAGCCTCAAGTCAGTCCGAAATGCGGTGATCGCGATGGCCGCCGGCGTGTTTGTCCCGGCCTTTGGCGTGGCCGACACGCTGGTGATCAAGGGCATCGAGTACAAGGATTGCCGCGTGGTCGGGATCGAGGGCGATGTGATCGTCTTTGATTTCCGTGGCGGTTCGCCAAAGAAGCCCATCACGGACGTGACCAAGATCATCATTGACAACGAACCGGCGTTCAACAACGCCGAGGCGTTGTTCGCGCAGAAGCAGTGGGACAAAGCCACCGACGAATACGAGAAGGCCGTGCGGGGCACGACCAAGCAATGGATCAAGGACTGGTGCAGCGTGCGCCTGCTGGAAGCGGCCAAGATGGGGGGGCGGTTCGATGTCGTCGTGCGCAACTACATCGCGGTGGCCGTCAAGACGCCGGAGACGGCGAGCGGCATTGCTCTCACCATGCCCAAGGCCGATTCAGCGTATTTGCCCGAGGCCATCAAGGCCGCGCAGGCGGCGTGCGACGCGGCCTCGGCCAACCCGAAAGCGCAGGAAGTGCTGGGCAAGCTCCTGGTGAACCTTTACACGGCCAAGGGTGACGCCAAAGGCGCCGAGTTGGCCACGCAGCGCCTGGCCGAGTTCAGCGCCCGGGCCAATCCCAACAGCCCCGAGACCCTGGCTTTGCTGATGAAGGTGAAACTGGCCAGGATCAACACCGATCTGGCGGCCGGGAAGTTTGATGAGGTTATCAAGGGGATCGACGCGGAGGCGGCCAGGATACTGGACCCTGCCGATCAGCTGAACATGCTCTGGGCGATGGCCGAGGCACGCAAGGGCAAGCTTGGCAGCGGCGGCGCGAAGGACGACTGGAAGGAGATCGCCATTGCCTACATGCGCGTGGTCGCCAATGGGAGAGCATCCGATCCCAAGGTCATCGATTCGCTGCTGAAGGTGGCGGAAATTCACGCGACCAAACTCGACGACAAGCCCGCCGCCCAGGCCATACTCAAACGCATGATCGACGAGGACTATAAGGGCATGGACGCGGCCAAGGATGCACAGGCGCTGCTGGACGGGATCAAATAGCCGGTGAGGGGTAATAAGACCCGGCGTCAGTCTCGTCCCGGATCCAAGGCATGGAGACGCGCAGACAACTGCGGCCTCCACGGGGCTCATGACCACGGCTCTTGCGGACGCACGCAGGCGCTACTGGGCCGGCGAAACCGGCGGCGGAGCATTGCGACCCCCGGTGGCCGACGGTCCCGGCGTCGACGAAGACGGCGACTGCAGAGAGCTGTCCAGCGATGTCCAGCGGGCGAGGACCTTGGAGCCCACGGTGCTGACGACGGCAATGGCCGCGACGATGACCAGACCGGCAACCACCGCGTATTCGACTACTTCGCCGCCCCGCTCGTCCTTCCAAGCACGCCCGAATGACCACTTCGTTGTTACTCGCATGAGGTTCCTCGCGTGACAGATGTGTCATCGGGAATATGGCCGAGGGGCTTAACAAACAGCAGCAGGTGCATAGCTATCGGATGAGGCGGGTGGGGCGCGAGCCCTACGCCCCGACGGCCCATGTGGCCGCTTCCCCCGACACAACCGTCCGGCCCCGGCCTGATGCCTTGGCCTGATAAAGCGCCACGTCGGCGGCCGAAACGAGTTGTTCGGCATGGGCGGGCCGCTGGCTGCGCGAGGAGGAGATCCCCACGGACATCGAGACGCCGGTCACCCGATTGAGTATCGGCGCCGACGCCGCCTCGAATTCCTCGCGAATACGCTGCACCACACGGGCGGCCTCGCCGCCGTCGGCGTGCGGCAGGAGGAGCACGAACTCGTCCCCTCCGTAACGGGCGGCGGCGTCCATGCGGCGCAGATTCGATTGAATGACCTTGCCGGCCAGCACCAGGAT
>JBEKVL010000311.1:0-8054 GCA_049514055.1 Tepidisphaeraceae bacterium
GAGTTGCCAGTTGCCAGTTGCCACTGCCGATTCCGCACTATGCCGCAATCCACCCGTTTCTTCGCAGCGTGAGAAGATTTCTGCCACATCTTGCCTACGCCAGGTCTTTCTCCCACTTCGTGCCTGCGTGCCTTCGTGCCTCAGTCCCTTTGGTTGCGGCGAAGCCGCACTATGCATTCTGCATTCCGCATTTTCCCCGGCCCCCCGGGACTGATCGGGACGGCTTCTGGACATGAAAAGGACGGCTTGTCTTCTGACGCTCATCACCCCCTCGCCACCCATAACCACTTTCCAAACAGACCTTTATGTCTGACATCCCAACACCTCCCACGCCCGGACAATTTTTTTTCCGTGACCTCCCCAGCCATCCTCCGCCAATGGCGCCGCCACCCAACCATCAACTATTCACCCTTCCCAATCCATCACGGCGGCACCGTCGTGATGAACACATCACTCAGCGGCCCACGCCCCTCGGAATCCACCAGCTCGGCCCGGAATTCCCACTCGCCCGTGTTCTTCGCCACCTTCACCAGCAGTTCGTTCCACCCGGCCGCCAGGTAGAGCGCCGCCCGGTGATTGCCCGCGCCGCCCGTGTCCGATGCCGCATAGATCATCCGCCGGTTCAGCCAGACCTTGGCCCCGTCGTCCGCGCCGACTTCCAGCGTGGCGCCGCGGGCGGTGGGGTTCCTGATCCAGCAGGCCAGGTAGACAACGTTGTTTTCGTTCAGGCGTAAGGCCCTGGTCAGAGATCCCTGCCGCGTCCGCCAGCGCACCTGATCGACGATCCCGGGATACGCCGCGTCGAGATGGATACGCTCGATCTCCGGCGGATACGGCGACTCCAGTCCGCGGCCGTCGGTATTGGCAAACGGGCCGATCACCTGCCACGCCAGCAGAAACTGCTTCTTGGGCTGCAGGTAGCGCCGGCGGTAGTCATAACGCGTCCGCAGCGGAATCTTGCATTCCTGCATGACCGCGTCCATGAAACTCTCGCATTGCCAGTTCGTCTTCCGGCGCCAGGTCAGCAGATCGCCCAGTACCTCCGCGGCGCGCGGCTGGTTCGCCATCGTCTTCAGGAACCACTTGTAGCGCGCAATAATCCGGGCGCTGTCCGACCCTTCCAGCCGAAGCATGGCTTTGAAGAAACTCACGGCCGCGTCGGTCGTTCCCAGCCGCGGCACCTGCGCTTCCAGGAAGGACAAGGCGTCCGCCGGCGCAACCGACGGGACGGTGGCCGGCAGCGTCGCCGGTGAATGCCGCTGCAATGCCTCGGCCAACGACCTCGACTCCGGCAGGTCCCCCAGGCGCTGGATGATGGCCGCCGCCGCCTCGTCTTCTTCCACCGAGAACGGGTACAGATGGATGCTTCGCCCGCGGGCCGCGATCCCCTCGCCGGGATCCGGCTCATCCGCAAATCTCAGGATGGGCTTCGATCCGGCCGGCCCGTTGTCTTCCCAGACGTTGAGCGACAGCCCGATGCGGCGCCAGGTTGCGCCTCCGGATTTCTGGAGCACTTCCCGCAATGGAACGGAAACCTCGTAGATGTGCTCGCCATGCGCCATGTCCTGCCGGACCACACAGCCCATCCGCTGCGGCAGCGGCCCGCTGCACAGGTTCTCCCACACATTGCGGCCCAATTCATCGACCCCCACTCCAAACCGGCAGGAACCAAGGTTCGTCGTCAGCCCGATCTCCAGCCAGTCGCCCGTGCTGTACTCGCGCCGGCCGTGACGCGGATTGATTGCATCGTCCCGGTAGCTGACCGTGATGTAGAGATCGTCGTCGTCGTGACTGACCTGCACGCGGCCTTCGGATCGCCCGGCCGAACTCGACGGCGCGATGGCGGCGAGCGGCCAACTTTCTTCCGTCACCTGCGTCGCCGGCGACGACAACGGCCGCCGATAGCTCACGAACTCGGGCGTCTTCCCCGCCGGAACCGGCATCTGCCCGGCCGGGCCAAACGCATGCAGGCCATGAAGATCGGCAACCAGCAGCATGTTTCCCGCCACGATCGCCTGGGCTTGCCGGGCCGACGTGCCGGCCTTTGCGCCGGTTGCCTCGAGTTCCCAGAATTCCATCTCGCCCAGATCCACGCCCGCCAGGTGATTGCCGGTGGCGAGATCGAACGAATCCACACGCGGGCTGGAAATCTCCGTCCTGGTCTGCGCGACGCGCACGCGGCGGCGGGGGTTGACCCGCCGGGCCTCCGGAGGCGGCTCCTTGTGCTCGGTGGCGCTGACGACCAACAGCGTGCCGCCCCGTTCGCTCAAATCCATGATCGTCTGACTCTCGCCGGGTTCGGGCCGCAGCGGCAGCACATACTGGGTGGCCGGCGTCTGCGTCTTGAGATCGATGGCCTTGATCGTGTTGTTGCCGGCCACATAGAACCGCTCGCCGCGCACGATCCCGGGGCTGCCGTTGCGCAGCGCCGTCGCCGACCCGCGCAGCGGCAGGGTGTAGTAGTTGATCAAATCCGAGTTCCCGCTCAGTTCCAGCTGGACCACCTCGCCGAAAACTCCGAACGCCGAGTATCCCCATGGAGGATGCCTGGGTGCGCCAATCATCCTGGCATCGTCGGGCGGCGCGGCGTCCAAGAGGTTGAACCAGCAGAACCGCCACTCATTATTCGTTTGCACCTGTGCGCAGCCCCACGGCCCGTCCATCACCACATGGCGAGCGCCGCCGGAGTTCGACGGCAACAGCGGCCGGCGTGCCGTGATCGCTCCATCGGTGCAGCGCAGCGTCCAGGCGACGGCCTCTTCGCGCTGTCCCTGCTGCATCCCGATCGCGTAGAGATTGCCGCCCACCACCTGCGCCCCGCGCGGGCCCGCCCAATACAGCGGTGCGAAAGACCCAGGCAATTCGCGATCCCAGAGCAACCGGCCCGTCGCCAGATCATAAGCGGCGGCCGTGAATCGCCGCCGGTCGCGATCGCACGCCACCACGCACGTTTCCGTGATCGCCACGAAGTCCGTCGCAAATTCCGTCTGCGCCCGCCAGCGTACCGCGCCCGTCGCCGCCTCCACGGCCAGCAGCCGATCCGGGTAGACCATCAGCACGATCCCCTGGCCCATGAACACCTCTGTCACCCCCGGATCGAGCGGCCGTTGCCACGGCGCGATCCCGGCCGCGGTGGGAATGCAATCCAACACACCGCCCGATACCGCGAAGACCCGCCCGTCCATCTTCGTCTCGGGCCCGGGCACGTAGAAATGCGGGTCGGATCGTGTTATCGACCACACGTGTCGTGTCGGCAAACCAACAGGCGATGCCCTGGCCTCCGCCTGCGGCACGGCGCCGGTTGCCGATGGCGCATCCGCGACGACCACCAGTGCCGACCCGTACCGGCCAACCTCGCGCACGGGCTCGGCCGCCAGTTTGGAGCGCTCTTCGAGCGTGTTGCCATCCGACGCCGAAAGCCGGTGCAAGGAGGTTCCGCACAGCAGCAGCACATCGTGCCCCTCGGTCCATGCGCGCGTCGGGGCCGGCTGCGGGAGCGGCCGCTCCCACAGCAATGTGCCATCTTCCATGTCGACGGCAACCAGCGTCCGCTCGCCCCGAAGCACGAGGATCCGATCGATCGAGCCCACAACCTCGCGGCACGGCAGCAGTGGATTCGCCCAGCAAACCCGGCCGGTTCGTCGCTCCAGCGCAAAGACGCCCCAGCAGTCGCGCGGCTGGAAGATCACTTTGTCACCGCACAGAATCGGTGATGTCCCATCGCGGCCGACCAGTGTCGCCAGCGTCTTGCCGAGATAACTGCGGGGATATGGCCGCGCCCATTCGATTGTCCCATCCCGCCCGTCGCAGCAGGCAACCACACCCATGCTCGTCGAACAGTAGATGTATCCGTCACGCACGGTGAGCGCGTTGCCATAGCTGGCCAGGTCGACATGATCCGCATGGTCGTCATCGCCGCGCTTGCGGCGCGGCTGACCGTCCAGTCCCAGCGTCAGCGTCAACTCCGCCAGCGCTCTCTGCCAGATCAGTTTGCCGCTGCCGGCATCGAGGCACAGCACCGTCGTTGGACACGCCGCGGCATACGATGCGCCGGCGCGGGCGCGAGCCATGACATAGAGCCTCCCCTCGGCAAGAGTCGGATCCGCCAGCGGCCAGAAACCTCGCAATACCGGATCGTCGGCCGTGGACCAGGCCAGCCGCCCCGTCCGCAAATCGAACACCGCCACGGAAGTCAGGTAACGTTCCGTGGCATCCAAGCCCCAGCGTGTGACCACACGCTCGCCGTCGATAACCGGCCGAAACGGTCCGGGCATGGAGAAGTAGTCCGGCTCGCCGGCCCCATTGCGCAGACCGTTGTACGACGGCGACTGCCGGATCCAGGACGACTTTGCCAGATCCTTCCCATAACAGGCCAGCAGGCACGGCCCCGCCACCAGCAGGCCATCGCCGGCCATCTGGATGCTCGTCGCAGGCCCCTTTGGCGATCCCAGGGCCTCCTGCGGGATTGCCTCGAACAATGGTCCGGGCCAGGCCGCGGCCGCCGGCAAACGCATCGGCACGACCTGACGTTGCGATAGTGCCACGGACGACGGACCCGCGACCGGGACGTTGCCGGCCACGGCATCCATGACGCGTTGACGTATCGCTCCGGCCGCGACTTTGTCGCTGAACCACGGGAACAACTCGCCTTCGGGGACATCTTTCCACGCGGCCTCCAGCGCAGCCCGATCCGCCGGCTGCTGGGCGAGCGCAGTCCATATCCCCACTCGAGCGATGCTGCGCACGCTGGCGTCATCCACATGAGCAAGCAGGTCCGCATAGCATCGCAGCGCCAGCCCCGGCTGGCCCGTACGCAGGTACGCGTCGGCCAGATCGACCAGAGCCCCCTGCCCGGCGGCCGTCCAGGGATATCGCCGGAACACCGCCAGCAGATCCTCCGTGCGCCCGCCGGTTCGGGCGGCATCCAGGCGGGCTTGCGCCTCGGCGGCGCGCGACTCTCGCAGCGGCCGCACCGCGGCGGGATCCTTCTGCATCGCGGATCTGGCGAGCCGGTCTACGGAAGTCCACAGCGAGTCAATGACGCCATCCGGCTCGGGAACAAGGTTCGCTCTGGCCACATCGGCCGCGACCATGGCGTCGAGGTCGCCGGCCAGATCCGTCGCCTCCCGCTCGCGCAGGTTGGCCCACCGCGTTCGCAACGCCTCATCCCCGCCGAACTTGGTCGCGGTGAACATCTGGTTCTGCCCGATGGCGGCCATGTGCGAACGAATGTCCTGCCTGACATTTGCTTCGGATTCCGCCAGAACCTTCTCGTACATCGGCAGCGCCTCTTCAGCGTGACCCGCCGCCGCCAGAAGATTGGCCTGCTCCGTGCGCCACCATATGCTGTTTTCCAGTTGTCCCCGGAGCATCTCCAGATCGCGGGCCGCTTCCAGGAACGCGCCTCGCGTGCGGTCGAACACCGCCCGTGCCTTGATGGCCTCGAGGAATCCGCGGTCGCCCTCCGGCACCTGCCCGAGCCGGCTCATCGCCGCATACCGGTCGGACGCGTACTCGGTCCAGCGGGTGTCTTCCTCATACAGGACGCTGTTGATGATCTGGTTCAGCGTCTTCAGCGCCAGTTCGGTGTTGCCCGGGTTCTCGTCGATGATGCGTTTGCGGCACTCGTTGGCCGCCTGCAGGTAACCGTTCCTGTTCAAATGCTCGGCCAGTTCGGCCAGGGCGTTGTTGTGCGTTTCGGTGTTCTGAGGCAATTTCGAGGCCAGCATCGCCTCCAGAAGCAGAGCCAGGCGCATGTGCATATGCGACTCGCTCGCCCGCCTGTCCCCCTCCGCCAGTTCCCGCGTCCATCTATCCCGGTTGGCGGTCCAGGTGGCATCCCAGGAGTCCTTCCATTCGGCATGGGAGACGGCCTCGCGATCGACCGTCCATTGCTGGTCGGCGCGCCAGTATCCCTCGGCCGCCAGCAACCGCGCCGCGACAGCAAGAATCGGCAAAGACAGCAATAATGCGGTGATCGTACTTCGCATGGAACTCAACAAACTCAGGTGCTGATAAGTACAGAGCGTGTAAACCGGCGTTGAACTCATCCGCCGATTGGTTACGCAGACACGGCTTGCAGTAGACAAGCCATGGCACCCCGCCGAATTGGCAGGATCAGTTTCCGGTGTTCCCCGCGCGGCGAACTGGAACGGTGATGTACGGGTACTTGTCCCAGGGGTCGACCGTTTCGTCGACACGCGGGTCGGACGTGTCCTTCATCCACTGGTCCAGGGCGGCGCGAAGCCGGGCCCGATCGGCGGCGTATTCGGGGCGGCCGGCGATGTTGATCAACTCGCCGGGGTCCTGGCGCAGGTCGTACAGTTCCTCGCCCGGACGCTTGCCGCAGGCCAGTTTGAAGAAGCGGCCGGTCTCTGACTCGTCACGGTGATTAAGGATGAACTGCTTGCTCGGGCCGTCGTCGATGTCGCCGAAGGGGCCGACTGCCTTCCACATCCGCGGATCGCCCGCGGGCCAGCGATCGGGCCGGAGATTGCGAAGGTAGAGAAAGTCCCTGGTACGGATCGCGCGGCAGGGATAGCTCAGATCGCCCTCGCGGACGTTGGCGTGCCGCTCGCGCTCGACGAACACGCGGTCGCGGCCGCCCTGCTGCTCGCCGCGCAGCAGCGGCACGAGGCTGCGGCCAGTCATTTCCCCAAGCGGAGCCAGCCCCGCGGCCTGGAGGAAAGTCGGGGCGAAGTCGCAAAAGGTCACAAACTCATCCACCACCAGCCCGGGCCGGGCCACGCCGGGCCAGCGGATCGCCAGCGACTCGTGCGTGCCGCAATCGTAGAGATTGGCCTTGCTGCGCGGGAAGGGCCAGCCGTTGTCGCCGGTCATGACGACGATGGTGTCTTCCAGTTCGCCGTTCCGCTCGAGTATTTGCAGGATCTCGCCGGTCTCGCGGTCGTAACGTTGCACGGCAAAATAGTAGTCGCAGATATCTCCACGCACCTCCGGTGTGTCGGGAAGGTAAGGCGGGATCTTCACGTCGGCCGGGTTCATCCCGGAAGCGACGCCGGTATCCTTGACGTACGGCCGGTGCGGATCCTGGCTTCCGAACCAGAAGCACCAGGGCTGTCCCGCCGGCACGGTCTTGCGGAACGTGGCGAAATCCTTGAACGGGGGCCCGGCGGGGTTGCGCGTGCGGCCGGTGCCTTCGATCGTGCCGGGGGCCCAGCCCTTGCGCGTCAGCCCGACCACGTACCCCTGAGCTTCGAGCAGGTCCGGATAGCAGACGAATTTCTTCGGCAGCGTACTCCACAGGTTGCCGCCTTCTTCCAACTGATGCACCGGCCGTCCCGTGAGGATCGATCCGCGCGACGGCGTACACGATGGCGACGTGCAGTAGGCCCGCTGGAACAGCACGCCCTCCCGGGCCACGCGGTCGAACGTCGGTGTCTTGACGACCTTGTCGCCGTACACGCCGGCATGCCCGTAGCCCCAGTCATCGGCCAGGGCAAAGAGGATGTTCGGCCGCCTGGGCGAGTTGGGCCGGGTCGCCTGGGCAAGGGAGTGTTGTGCGGCCAAAACCATCAATACCACCGAAAGGATGCGCGCCATGTGTTTGCTTTCGTGTTCGTCCATCGAGGCCCCCGCTTCGTACGGGAGTTCTCATGTGAACGGAAGCTCCTTTGGCCCACGACCACCGTGGACCGCAGTTAGCCATGTTACGGCGTCAATCAGCCCTCGCAAACCGCTTTCCCAGCTCAAAGTCGTTTGTAACGCCGCGGGGTCCGTCGTCGAGACGGACCCCGCGCGTGGAATTGCGGTGAAATGCTCGTGCAATTACGCGGCCTTGCTGAAGTCGGCGAAATCGTGTTTTGCCGGCTTGTGATTTGCCTCTGCCGAATCATGCTCGGACTCGTCCAGCGGAATTGTCTTGCTGGCGCTATGGGTCCCGGCGGCGGCAGGCGATGGCTTTCTTGCGGTTCGGCCCGTCGCGGCGGCATCGGCGTGACGATGTCCGGCGGCGGCCGCGCGGCCTGTGACCAGGGAGGCGAGTTCGGAGACCATGGTGTTGAGTTGTTCCGCCTGGGAAGAGAGTCCCTCGG
>JBEKVL010000312.1:0-7303 GCA_049514055.1 Tepidisphaeraceae bacterium
CAGCGACCAATGGCCACCGGCGAACACCGCAGTCTTGGATGAGTGAACGATCGTTGAGCCGATTCCACGCATGACGGGTGAGAGGAACCTGATCGCGTGAGGTGTCAACTATTGCCGCCGCTGCAAAGGCGACACAGGCGGATCAGTCAATGGATGGCTCGGTCTGTCAGTCGTCGTAACCGCAGCGTAGCTCCTTGCGTATCAATGGCCGGTATGCCATTCCTCCGCACCATCGTGCGTTGCGTCCTGCTATTACTGCCTTGTATTGTCCGCGCCGCCGAGCCCGGTTGGCTGGTTACGCGAACCGCCGCCACCGACAACGGTTCGCTCGCGGATGCCATTATCAGGATGAACGCCTCCGCGAAGGGCGGGACGATCACCTTCGCTGTGCCCCGCGACGACGCGGGATACGACCCGGCCACCAGAACATGGCGCATCCGTCTCAAGGATCCGCTGCCTCCGATTACGCGGGAGAACGTCTGCATCGACGCATCCAGCGTCGCTGGCCGCATCGTGATCGAGGCCGATAAGGCCAGCATAGAATACGCCCTGACCATTGCTTCTTCGAATTGTACCATCCGCGGGCTTTCTATCAGCGGCTTCAAGCATGGGCTGGTGCTCTACGGCGCGGCCGCACGCAGGAACCAGATCGAGCAGAACAATATCGGCCCCGCCAATGACACCGCCCTGGTCCTGACCGACGGCGCCGCCGACAACACCATTTCGGATAACGTCATTTCCGGAAACCGCTCGATCGGCGTCTACATCGGCGGCCGGCAAACTGCCGCCAACATCCTCAAGAACAATCGCATCGGCTGCGACACCACGGGCACACTCCGCGTCCCCAATTCCATCGGCATCATGATCGCCCGCTCCTCGAAGAACCTCCTCGCCGGCAACACCATCTCCGGCAATGACGACATCGGCATCCTCCTCGTCGGCAAATGGACCGAATCCAACCGCATCGAGGGCAACTGCATCGGCTCTGACATCACCGGTCGGAAATTGCTCCACAACGACAAGGGCATCGTCATCAAGAGCCTCGCCAACAACAACCGCATCGGTGGCCCTGCCCCCGCCCAGCGCAACGTCATTTCCGGCAATATCGAGATCGGCCTCTACATCGAAGCGGCCGACAACAACGTCATCCAGGGCAACCTCATCGGCCCCGACATCACCGGCCGCAAGGCACTCGCCGACGACGACAAGGTTCAGGGCAATGGCGTCGAGTTCAACACCTGCGCCAAGGGCAATATCCTTGGCGGCACCGCCGACGGCGAGCGCAACCTCATCTCCGGCAACAAGGTCTATGGCGTTGTCTACTATGGCCACTGCCAGCAGAACAGCACCCTCGGCAATTTCATCGGCACCGACATCACCGGCGAGGCGCCGCTGCCCAACGCCACCGGCATTTGCGTCGACTGCGCCTCGCATCACAACGACATTGCCTTCAACGCCATCTCCGGCAACCTCAGCTACGGCATGTTCTTCGTCACTCGCGGCACCGAAGGCAATACGCTCCGCGGCAACCGCATCGGCACCAACGCCGCCGGCACCAAAGCCCTCCCCAACGACATCGGCATGGTCATCTCGACCGGCGCTGCCAATAACCTCGTCGGCGGCCCGCTCCCCGAAGACCGCAACCTCATCTCCGGCAACCGCCAGAGTGGCCTGATGATCACCAACCGCTTTACCGAGGGCAACCGCATCGAAGGCAACTCCATCGGTCTGGACATCACCGGCACCAAGAGCCTGCCCAATCGCCACGGCGTCGTCTTCTCCACCTACCCGGCCAGGAACATCCTCCGACAGAACGTCATCTCCGGCAACGAGCAGGCCGGGATCGTCTTGTGCGAATACGCCAAAGACAATGAGATCCTCGCCAACATCATCGGCCCCGATGCCTCGCGTGCGAAGATCCTCGGCAACGGCGGCCCATCTATCGCCGTCGACGACCGCTCCAAGAACAACGTCTTGGACCGTCCTGGGCAAGAGAATACTCTCGCCCCCTCCGGCATCGTCTACCTCAACCGCCCGGCCAGCATCGCACCGCGCCCCGCTCTGCCCGCGGCAAACCGCGATATGCCGCCGGCCGCCCCGGCTGGCACACTGGATTTGCCTGATATTCTCCGCGCTCAGCCGGACGTGAGGACCACCCTCATCGTCACCAGCACTCGCGACAGCGGCCCAGGCTCTCTCCGCGAGGCCGTCGAACGCTGCAACAAGGCCGCCGGCCACGCCCGGATCACCTTCGACATTCCCAACTCCGACACTGGCTTCGAACCCGCTTCCGGTCTCTGGCGCATTCGCCTTGCCGACGCGCTGCCGTCTATCACCACATCGGACGTCCTGGTCGACGGCCGGCGGATTGCGCTCGATGGCAACGACCACTCCGTCGAGTGCGGCTTCCTTTTGCTCAACGCCTCGCGCATCGCCGTACGCGGCTTTGTCATCTGCGGCTTTGTTTATGGCGTCCAGATCTACGGGGCCAATGCGACCGGCAATTGGATCGCCGCCAACGAATTGTCCGACAACTACAATGCCGTTGAAATTCTCAGCGGTGCGCACGACAACGTCATCGGCGGCAGCGGCGAGGCCGACCGCAACATCGTCATCGGCAACCACCACATCGGCATCCGCATCAGCGATGCCAACGGCAACCGGGTTTCCGGCAACTACGTGGGTATCGATCGCACCGGCGGCAAGGCTGTCCCCAACTACGACGGTATTTGTGCCGAAGGCCGCTCCCGCGGCAACCTCATCGGCGGCCGCCAACCCGGCGAACGCAACATCGCCTCCGGCAATGTCGCGTACGGCATCGACCTCTTTGGCGCGGGCGTGCAGGAGAACATCATCGTGGGCAACTACATCGGCACCGACGCCGCCGGCACGCGCGCCATTCCCAATACCTATGGCGTGCTCTTCGACGACCGCGCCGCTCGCAATATCCTCGGCGGCACGGACGATGGCGAAGGCAACCTCATCTCGGGCAATACGGCTTTCGGCGCTTACATTTACAACAACGGCACCAGTAGCAATCAGATCCGCGGCAATCGCATCGGCACCGACGCCACCGGCAAGGTCGCCATCCCCAACGAAACCGGCGTCCACGTCGACGGAGGCGCCGTCGACAACCTTGTCGAGCGCAACCTTATCTCCGGGAATGTCGTTGCCGGGGTGACGATCTTCGCTCTCTACACCGACCGCAACATCATTGATGCGAACCGCATTGGTGTTGACATCGACGGCCGCCCGCTCGGCAACGGCGCCGATGGCATCCGTATTGCCTTTGGCCCCCGCAACAACACCATCGGAGGCAAGGACCACCCCAACCTCATCGCCAACCACGGCGGCTGCGGCATCGCCGCCGATGCCGAAGACCGCAGCCACAACCGAATCCTCCAGAATACTTTCGCCAACAATCGTGGCCCGGAAATCGGAGTGTCTTCCGATTCCCCAAAGCAGCCATAGGGTTGTCGTCATGCCCAGCCCGTTCGCGACAACCGGAGCGTTTCCCCGCCGGTCAGTCACTTGCTCGGCTGGCGCCCGAAGCCCGGTACAAGGGCAGATGATAGTTGGGGAGGTCTTTGCGTGGCAGCGTCTTGGTTTCGTTCCCGACGGTTTCCGTCACGATCGTGGTGAAGGGCGCGTTGTAGTGGTAGAAACCGAAGGTGAATGAGGCATCGGAGTTGATCACCGTGAACATCGGCGGATCCAGAGGCTGATTTCCCCACGACTGATAGCTGACTCCTCCCAGCAATTCCACTTTGGCGCCATTCTTGGCGACGATGTGCCGCGCCCGGCCTTCGGTCTTCAGGCCAAGAACCCACAACTGGCCGCCGTCCACGTCGATCATGTCGGCCTGAGGGGACTCGGGGTTGAACTGCCGTGCCCAGCACTTCTCGCCCGAACCGATCCAGAGCGTGGAAGTTCGGCCGGGGGCGATGTCCTCAAGGAAACATTCGCCACTGGTCGCGGGCTTCTTGGTGATGCCGCTGTGTCCGATGTTCTGGAGCACCATCGCCTTGCCAGATTTGTTGTCGAACATGTACGCGTTCTCCGGGCCTTTCCATCCGCCGAGCAGGAAGAATCGCTCAAACACGACCGTATCACCGGCGAGGTTCTCAAGGGTGAACATCGCCGTTCCTGCCTTGAGTTTGCCGGTCGGGTCGGTGATGTCGATGATGTTGGACATGCCGAGGATGCGGTTGACGCTGCCATGAATGCGGATCGGCTGGGTCAATTTGGGATAGTCATAGGTCCCGGCGCGACGTGGGAAATAGATGGTGGTCTTCCCTTCTCGCGCGGCTTTGTCGATGGCGGCCTGCAACGCGACGGTTGCGTCTTCGCCGCCTTTGGACCACTCCACCTTCACCCATTTGGACAGGTCCGTCTCCCAGGGCACTTCGGGCGTTTCCTTGATCGGAAGGCGAAGGCTCTTGGGCTCGCCGCCGAACAGGCTGCTGGCCTTGCCCTCGTACCATTCATCCACCGCCGCACCATCGTGCGTCTTGCCGGCGGCGTCCGCGAGCAGATGGCCATAGCCGCTTTGCTTGACGTCGCGCGCGAAGAACCTGTTGCTCTCGTTAATGATGGCCGCCTTCTCCTTGTCGCCACCGGACAGGTCGGCCTCGATGAGCGTCAGATGGTCCCATTTGTTCCTGATCGCCGGCACGCGGTTGACGCTCTTGAGATCCCGGATGGTGCAGCGGCCGGTTACGTTGTTGAAACCGAGCACATTCTGGTCCTTGAGTGTGAGGTGCTCGAAGACCAGAGAGAACGTGTCGCCGGTCTCGACGGCCGTATCAAACCCGATCACGCTGACATGCTTGATGAGGCAGGGTCCATTCTGGCCCTGGCGCATATCAAGCCCGAGTTTGCCGGCCCTCTTCGGGTCGCTGCTCTTGATCGTGACGTGGTACATCGCCCCGGTGTTGTTGGACATGAATCGCAGGCCCACCGCTCCAGGATTGCCGCTGCCCACGTCCACGGTCAGATTGCGGACGTAACTGTGCATTACATCGCCAGTGCCCTGGCCCTGGTAAACCGAGAAGAGCGTCTTTGGCTTGGCCGGATCATTGAAGCCCGGGCAGTTATCCCTGAGTTTGATGATAGTGCCCGCCTCGCTCTGCCCCTGAATGCTGAGGAAGCGGTCTTTACTGTGGGCCTTGCCGTTAAAGATCCCCACACTGTCGCCGACCAGGTAGATGCCGTTTGGGAAATACAGCGTGTCGGGAACTCCTTTGATCTCATCAATGGCCTTCTGAATGGCCGCCGTGTCGTCAGTGACACCATCACCCTTGGCTCCGTACCTGGCTTTGACATCGACAACGCCGGCATCGGCGGGAAAGACGATGTTCTCGGCCAGGTTCACATGGGCGACGACGAGAATGGCGACCAGCGCCAACGCGAGTTTCATGACCGATTCCTCTCACTTGAACCTGGTGGGTGAGCCGACGCGCCCACCTTCTCTGGCCTGGCCTCTTCAATTCGAAGCGACAAGGACAATCAGTGGCGAAGACCATCCGCATCCTACGGTTTCCATCGGTACAGGATCGCCTTGGCACGATAGTCCTCCTCGATGAACACCAGATAGGTTCCATCGGCCTGCTTGTGTGCAGTGATGCCTGTGAGGATATCAATCCACCCGGTCTTCTCCACGCCGCCGATGGTTGGGCCAGGGTCAAACACGCCGACAGCCACGCCATCGGACATCCGATTGATATACACCCGGCCACGCTCTTTCCAGCCGCCGGTGAAGATGTAGTCGCCAGCGGCCGTGACGCACGCGGCCTCCCTTGCGGCGCCCGAGGTGAAGGAGATCGTGTCGCGGTTGCCGGCAAGGTAGTTCTTGCAGACAAACACCCGACCGATGTGCCGCATGTCGGGGCGGCCGCGCTCTTCCACGCCCTGCTCGGCCGCGACGAGCGTATCGGTGTCCGTGTCGTACCAGACGCGAGCGACGTTGGTCATGCCTTTGGGCAATTCCATGACGGTGATCTTGTCGGCCGAGTAGATGGGGTTGCCTTTGGGATCCAACCCCTGGAAGTCATAGCGGAAGAAGCCGTAGGCCATCCAGATGTTCCCCTTCTTGTCCACCCAGAATGGTCCGGGTTTCACACGCGACGTATTCGGCGCGTACTCGTCAGGCTGGTAGTCGCCATCGCCGTTGAGGTCGCGCCAGATGAAGGGTTCCTTCGGCCGCGATGGGGGCCATTTCTGATCGGTGTTATACAGGCCATTCGCCCACTGCATGATCAGCCCCGACGGCACGGCGATCTCAACATCGTAGCGGAAGATGTTGATGAAGTTTGACGCGAACATCCCGCCGACGAACATGAACCGCTTGCCGTTCAGATAGACGATCTGCGGTGAAGTCAGGCCATGCTCGCCCTGTTGCTTGACAAACATCAGTCCGCGCGGGTCGTTGGGGTATTTGTGGCGGTCGAGCGAGTAGCCAACCCACTTGGCCTGCTTGGCCGCGGGCTGGGTGTAGTCCATGACGTAATGCTCCTGAACGCCCCAGACATCGCGGCCATCCGTCGCTGGATCCGCACAGGCGACATCTACGAAGAAGTGGCCATAAACCTCCCAGACGAGTTTGCCATCGGGCGTGAGCTTGCGGAGCACACTGCCCATTTCGCTCATGGCGACATAGATATTGCCGTCGGCGTCCATGCCGATGCCGCGGATGCCCCAGAATTTTGTCGGACTCACCTGGCCGGGAGTGCCTGCGGCAATTCCCCCGCGCTCGCCAAATGCCTTGGTGAGCTTGGGGTGATCGAGACCGGAAATGTCGTAGAAGAGAACCTGTTGTCGCGGCCCGGTCAGGGAATCGGCCACCATGAGTTGACCATCGTTGGCCAAGGCAAGGGCCGTGGGCTGGGAGAGTTCGGGGAGTCTTATCTCTTTGCCATCGCAGGTGATGGACTGGGGCACGAAATCCCATTCCTGGTGTTTCGGGTCGACGTACTGGACGTTCAGCTTCCACAGCCGGCCAGATTTGTCCTTGACCTCCAGGCTGTTGGCTTTGACATCCTTGTTGCCGACCACATCGCCATCCTTGTAGATGCCGAACTTCTTGCCGCCTTCATCCCAGTGGCTCCAGGTGTAGCATGAGCCGTCGGGGGCGGTGTTCATGTGGATGAAGAAGTTCTGCACCCACTTGTCGTTGACGCCGGAAAAGGAATTGCCAACCCAGGAGACGGAGTACGAAAGCTCGGCGGCGCGAGTGGCCGACGGGAAACACCAGCAGAGGAGTGCAAACCACAGCAGGCTCAACATCAATCGGACGAACCTGCGC
>JBEKVL010000313.1:0-7301 GCA_049514055.1 Tepidisphaeraceae bacterium
ATCGGCGACGTAGCGCTCGGGTCGCGGGCGCTCGTGGGGAATGCCGGCCAGATCGGCGTCGGCGTCGAGGACGCGGTCCCAGAATTTGGCCAGGGCCTCGGGGTCTTCGAGATTGCGGATGTGCTGCGAGGGCACGGTGATGATCACGCGCGTGGCGGCGATCTCGGCCCAGGGACCGGGGAGGCTGCGGAGGGTTTTCCTCCACTGGGCGGGGTCGGTGGTGCCGAGCACGAACAGCGGCGACTCGACGGCGCCGTCGATTTCGACGGTTGCCTTGGCGCCGGCGGCCGGCTTCTGGACGTCGATGTAGACCAGGCCGCCAAAAGCGCTGGCGGCGCGGGTAAGATCGGTCTTGATGTCGGCCGAAGTGGTGATCTCGGGCATGCGGCTCCAGGAGTCCAGACCCCAGAGGCCATCGGTGTGGGAGCCGATGCGCAGACGAAGACCGGCCGGGGCGCTGGTGGTCCTGACGGAGATGACCTCGCCGGGCGCGGCGTAGAGGCCGGTGCTGTGCCAGTTGGGGATGGAGAGGTCGATGGTGGTGGTCTTCTTCACACGGGCGGCAGAAACGGGGACGGGACCGGGGAAGAACTCGGCGGCGGGATGCGGCTTGATCTCTTCGGGCGCGAGCCTGGCCAGACGGTCGTACCAGAAGGTGACCGAAAGGCGGCCGAGCGGATCGGAGGCAACCTTGAGCGGTTTCCCGGGCGCGGGAATGGCGACGGGCAGCGAGCCGGCGAGCGCGTTGAGGCGGGGCAGAAGGAGCGTGTCGGTGGAGGGGATGGCCTTGGCCGCCTGGGCGAAGGACCAGCCGGCCTGGGCGATCTGATCGGCGGGGATCGTGGACTTCTTCCGGGCCATGGCCTCGATGGCGTCCATGGCCTTTGCGGCGTGGACCAGCGCGCCGGGGCGTTTGCCGGCGTCGTAGCCGTCTTTGGCGGTGCGATCGAGTGTGCCATCGGCCCAGGCCAGGCCCATCGGTGCAAGGAGGCGATTGCCGCCGTGTTCGGTGGGCAGATGCTTGCCGGGATTGAGTTGGCTCCAGCCCCAGCCGAGCGAGGCGCCGATGAAGCCGCCGCCGGCTTCGATGAACTTGTGGACGGCGGCAACCTGGGTATCGGTGAAACCGGCCGGTTCGGCGATGAGCACATCGAGGCCGCCGAGTTTGTCGGCCCAGTTGGCGCCCTGGAGGACGACCGGTTGGAAACCGGTCTTTGTCAACCACGCGGACAGGCCGGCGAGATTCACGAGGCCGACGCGGGGTTTGGGTTTGTTCTCGCCGGCCGACCAGGTGATGGCGTTCTGCATGAGCTTGGCGGTGTCAGCGATGGCAAGGGTCTCGGGGTCGAGGTAGCCGTTGTGGCCGAGGGTGAAGATGCGGCCTTTGCCGAACCGGGCGGCCGCGACGACGGCGGAAGTGGTGTTCCTGCCGTCCCTGGCGGCGATGACGGGGAATGCCTGCTCGCCAAAGACGACCACGGGGCCGGGTACGCCCGGGGCGGCAATGGTGGAGACGCCGGCGAGGAGGGCGTCGAGATCGGGGCCGGCGGCGCCGGCGAAAGGACAGAGGATGAGGCAGACGAGCAGAGAGGAGAGTTGGCGGGGCATTTGCAGGTCCTTTGGTTGTCGCTGATGCGAGTCAGTAGTGAGTAGTCTGGAGACTCGGGTTTGTTTCGCGTGTGGACATGGGAACGCACAGCGGGAATCTGTGACATTACCGAGGCCGTTGACATCGGGTTCGACGGCCGTCGCATTCGTCCCCGCATGCGGTGGGCTCCGCGTCAACCTCCTGTGCGGTGGCAGGTAATCATTGGCGAAGCAGTCATGGATTCGTGCGGCGACTGTCCAGATTTCGGGTGCCACGGCTGGTCCGCTGCACGCCGTGGTTCGCGGTCACGCAGACACGGCTTGCAGTAGACAAGCCGTGGCACCCGGGACGGGAAGCAGGATCGTCATTGATTGTCCGTCCTCAGCGACAAAGCGATGAAGAGGGACGAAGAAACGAAAGGTCGTGGTAGATGAAATGGTCGCGTGCAACACTGCTTCTTTTCCCCTTTGCCTTCTTCCTTTCGCTGGGCGCGAGCCCCACGACGTGGCCGGTTGGACCGGTCAAACCCGGGGAACCCGTCGATTGCCGCGCGGTCGCGTTCAATCCGGACAAGTGGGATAAGAAGAATCTGGCGCTGAAACTGGTGCCGTGGACGGGGCAGAACGTGGTGCTGCTGACGACGACGGGGAACCACGATCCGGCCGTCATGGGGCGGTTTCTCGAACGGCTGGACGGCGGGTGGAAGCTGTATGCCGATCTGACCGGCAAGGCGCCGGGGGTGTTCAAGCAGATCAATGGCAAGCCGACCATCAATGCGATACCGGATGGCAGTCTCACCTGCGGATATGGGTGCGGGTATATCGGGGTGAGCGGGATTGAGGTGGCCGGGTTTTACGGGAACGACTACCCGCTGGTCGCGAAGGATCCCGAGGCGTTTCCGCACTACTACTTTTACGAGATGGGGCGGAACTATTACACGTTTGGCGACCGGCACTCGCTGTTCATCACCGGGTACGCGGTTTTCATGCGCTACGTGTGCATGGATGACCTCAAATGCAAGGATCCGGAGGCCGGCACGCGGAAGGTGATCGAGCAGGCCGAGGAACTGCTGGCCAAGTCGGACATGCCGTTCCTGAAGGCGTTTACGACGCTGGATGGGCTGGATGAGAAGGCGCCGCGGTTGAAGGATACCAGGGGGCGGGACGTGCAGCCGTCCGATCAGCCGGTAATCTATGCGTCGGCCATGTTGAAGCTGCACCGCGATTTGGGCGGCGATGAGTGGCTCAAGCGGTTCTATGCGGCGCTGCGGAAGTGTCCGAATGTTGCGCCGCGGAGCAAGGACGCGGGATTGGCGCAGTCGACGAACTGGCTGATTGCGGCCAGCGCGGCCGCCCGCAAGGATCTTTCGCCGGTGTTTGTGGCCCGCTGGCGGCTGCCGCTGCGGCCGGAGGCGCGGAAGGTGCTGGGGGAGACGGATTGGAAGAGTGAGGAGTTGGATGTGGGGAAGTTGTGCGAGCGGATGGGGCAGGTGGGGGTGTATGGGAAGTGAAGACGGCGCGAATAAAAATGTTTGGGCGCGGGTGGCGAGGGGGATGTCGGGCATAAAGGGCTCCTGGGAAATGGGTTATGAGTGGCGAGGGCGTCGATAGCAGGAAGAAAGAAGCCGTCCTTTTCGCGTCCAAGAGCCGTCCCGTTTGGTCCCAGGGGGTTCGGAAACGATGAACAATGAAGGATAAATGCAGAATGCGGAAATCGGAAAGGACGGCCCACGAAGTCGCACGAAGTTGCACCAAGAGACACGAAGGGACGTTGAGGCGGGCGTATTCGGTTGAGAAAGAGCGCGGCCGGTGATGTGGGCCGGGGAAGTCGGGGCTCCCTATTGACGGTGGCGCTGCGCGCGGGAGGCACTTCTCGCGCAACAGCGCGCAGCGCAAAATGGGGGTTCACGCTGTGGGGGTGTGATTTGCAAAAATGGAAATTCTTTTGCGCGCGCAACCGGCGCGCGCAACGGTGGGAATCGAAGTTGGGGTTGGGGCAGGGGTTAGACGCGGAATTGACGACTGAACCCGCATCCCGATCCCAGAGGCGTGTCCACGCGGTTGCCCGCTATTTCGCCGTCACCGTTCCGCTGATCGAAAACTGAAATGTCCTGGCCGCGGTATTCGTCCCCAATTTCACCGTGCCGCCGTACTTCCCGGCCTTCCTGGTCACCAGCTTGATCGTAAACACATCCGACTTCCCCGGCTTCAGCGTCGCCACCAGCCCATGCATCAGTTGATACCCGGCCGGTACGCTGATTTTCCCAAGAATCAGGTTGGCGGTCCCGGTATTGGTCACCCGAAACGCCTTGCTCGTCACGGTCTCGCCTACGCGTGCAGTCCCAAAGCTCACCGCCGCCGACTGTCCGGACTTGATGGTCGCCGCCGGACTTACCATCGCTACTGTAACCCGGGATACCTTTCCCGAATTGCCGGCGACCTCATAGGCACCCATGTCCACGATAACGTTCGAGCCGTGAACGCCGGGCACATCCATGAACCGCGGTTTACCGGCCAGATCAGTGGTGATGCCCTTTGGAACGGCCGCATTACTTCCGGCGTCGATACATGGTGACGACCTCTGCAATCGCAGATCGCCATAATCATCGTCGGCCGTGCCCCATATTCCATCCTTTCCCGGGCTGGGGTTACGAATGAACCGGGGATCGGCGTTGATTCCGCCGCCATCGGCGGAGGGGTTCCCGCTGAGCGTGCAATTGGTCAGGATCGCGCCACCGTCGCTGTTGGAGTTGAATATCCCGCCGCCCAAGCCAGCCGTGTTACCGCTGAAAGTACAATTGGCCGGCATCGGTAAATTACCCGAGCTATCATACATCTGGACATTATACATCCCCCCACCGTTTTGAGCCGAGTTCCCGCCGAAGGTACAGTTAGTCAGCGTGGGGCTACTTGAGGAGATGTTGTACATCCCGCCGCCGTTGTAGGATGCCGAGTTCCCGCTGAAGGTGCAGTTGGTGATTGTGGGACTGCCAGCGTCGATGTACATCCCGCCGCCCTCACCGTTCGAGTCGCCATTGGCGTTACCGTCGCTGATCGTAAACCCATCCAGCACCGCCGTGCGATCCGTCCCGCTACCCACCACCACATGGTAGGAGTTGTCGCTATTGTCACCCGCCGCACCGATGTCTCCCGACAGAATCGTCGCATTCGCGGCCACGTCCCGCGCATCCGGATCGGCCGCCCCCTACCCTGCATACCCGCCGTAGATCCCCACACCGCTCTTTAACTGGAAAGAGACTGTCAGATCCGCGTCGGCCGTCGGCTTGTATGTTCCCTGCGCCACATATCACCAGACACGGCCGCGCCCAGCGCCAACTGCAAATCGGCGTACGCATGGCCCCAAGACGTTCCATCCCGTGTCGGGCCTGGCGAACTGGCATCTACGTAGATCGTATTCGCAAGAAGCACCCGACCCTCGAGCGGCTGGCAGGCCGGTTCGCGGAAGCGATACGCGGCTGGGATGTGGCCGGAGTGTTTGGCAACATGGCCCTCATCCCGACCGTTTCCCGGAGGGAAAGGGGGCATTGATGCCGCGGAGTGCAGCGACACACGGGCCGGAAGCGCGGGCCACGAGTGAGGGGCAGATGCCTTTGCCTTCGCCGATCGACCGCGACCCCACTTCGCCATCAGTCGGGCGAACATAGGCCACTCCTCCAGATCAGGACCGTTCCGCCGAATATGTCGTGCCGGCATCCACCGGCACACGGCGAAGGTGCCGACGCCCTCGTCGGCACTACTGGTCCACCCCGGCCAGACCCAGGTACGGCAAGCTTCGGCACAACCCGGATGGACGATAGGGACATCATGTGGCGCACACCCCGGCCTGTCAAGAAAAGGGATCGACGGCGGAGCCGTTCTGGCAGGGCAATCGCATATGCGGCCGCCGAGGGACTTGGATGGCCTCGGGGGGACGAGAATGCCGCGACAGACAAGAATGCCTGTCCTACCGATTTCCGGCCAAATGCGACGGCCCCGGTTCGACCGTCGCGGGTGCTTGGAATGGGCGCAATTGCACTTACAATTAGCGGCCATTCGATTAATCAAAGGAAGGAACATGCTTCGACTGTCCGCTTTCGCCGATGAGATTTCGCCGAACCTCGATGAACAGATTCGCGTGTGCCGCGAGTGTGGCGTCACGCATTTCGAGCTGCGCGGGGTTTACGGCAAGAACGTCATGGACTTCGACGACGCATTGCGGCGGGAGATCAAGAGGAAACTGGCCGACAATGGCCTGGGCGTCATCAGCATCGGCAGCCCCATCGGCAAGGTGAAGATCAACGAGTCGTGGGATGCGCACTTCGACCGTTTCAAGAAGGCCGTCGAACTGGCCGAGTATTTCGCGGCGCCGCTGATTCGCATCTTCTCTTACTATCCGCCGGAACCGGGGCAGGACGTGCGCAAGAACCGCGACGAGGTGATGCGGCGGATGCGGGCCAAGGTGGAGTACATCCGCAGCCGGCCGGTCACGCTGGTGCATGAGAACGAGAAGGACATCTACGGCGACAAGGGCGTCCATTGCCTGGACCTCATGAAGACGGTGAACGACCCGAAGTTGCGGTGTGCGTTCGACTTCGCGAATTTCGTGCAGGTCGGCGAGGACCCGGCCGTGAACTGGCCGCTGCTCAAGCCGTATACGGTCCATATCCACATCAAGGACGCGGTGATGGGCACGGGCAACGTGGTGCTGACGGGCAAGGGTGACGGGAAGATCGAGCCGATCCTGGTGGATGCCTACAAGTCGGGCTATCGGGGTTTTCTGACGTTGGAGCCGCATCTGCGCGTGGCCGGCCATTCGCACGGCGAAACCGGGCCGGATCTGTTCAAAGTGGCGGCCGACACGCTGCGGGAATTACTGCGGCGGAACGGCATCGAACTGGCGAAGGCATAAGACGGATGAACGATCAGCCCGCCAAGCCTGATTCCCACCCGGCGCATCGCGCGGTATTCTCCGTGCGCGTCCGGCTCTATCTCATCGCCATGGGGTTCCCGTTGGTCGCGGGACTGATTCTATATGGATGGCGTGCGGCCGCATCGGTGACGGTGATGGTGCTGTGCGCGTGCTGGGCGGGGGCCGTGTGGCGCCGGATCGGGCCGCGGGGAGCCGCACTTTCCACGCCTCATTTGCTGGGTCTGTCGCTGTTATTGGCGCTGATGCTGCCGCCACACCTGCTGGGATCGGCCGGCCGCCCGCACGGTGACTGGCAGCCGTGGGCCATCGTGCCGGCCGGGGCGCTGCTGCTGGCGGCGGCCCTCTGGTTCATCGGGCATCGCGGACTCAAGCGGATTCACCCGCTGCTGCTGACGTACCTCGTGCTGGGCGGGTTGTTCCACCAGGTGCTGATTCCTCACAGCGTTTTGCATCGCCGGGACATCGTCACGGGCGATCTGGCGGACACGTCGCCTGTCCCGGGTACGTCTGACGAGCCCTGGTTCCGGCAGACGCAGGCGAACCCCGATCACAACGCCCTGTGGTTCGAGTCCACGTCGGCCAAACGGCTGTCGGATTACACGAGCGGCCGGCAATCGCACGGGGAATGGCTGTCGCTGGAAGCGCTGATTCGCAGCGCCATGCCGCCGCTGGAGGACATGGTCGTGGGCGGGCATCCGGCTGCCGTCGGGTCGTCGTCGGCGATCGCGATACTCGTCGGAGGGTTGTTCCTGATCTACCGTCGCGTGGTTCCGGCGGGGGTGCC